>DASRKU010000239.1:0-9945 GCA_035648815.1 Verrucomicrobiia bacterium
GTTGCGGCATCCAGCGGGTTTCGGATCAGCACCATGCCGCGCATGTCGTGCTTTATCGAGTGGATCATGAAAGTGGGAATGTGCCTGTGGGAACGCACCGGGGTGTCAGGATTGGCGAACAGGAACGCCTTCAGGGCAAACGTTCTCCGAACGCGGAAAACCGCTGATATAAAGCTCGAATCCAGGCTGAAGAATATTGCCTTTTCGCCCGTGCCGGAGAATTCCAATCGGAAGGTAAAGAGCGGGCCGGGGCCAGAACAGGCGTCGAGCGATTCGCCTTAATCCATTTGCAGTTGCCGCCATGAGGGTATCCGGTTTTCCCATCGTAATGGCCGGATGCACAGCCAATTCCGTGCCAGTAACCTCCTCCAGCAAGCCAGCTTCTGCCGCAATCAGGCGCCCCAAATAGACTTCAAATGTTCCACACCGCGCCTGGCATCTTCCGACGTGAGGGATGGACTCAGCTCGAACACTTTGATGTGCTCCGGTCTGACCCATGGCTTGAGCGCAGCGAAATCAATCATCCCCGATCCCGGAGGACAATGGTCCCGGCCCGGGAATTGAACGTCATGGATATGAAACCCGGCCAGCCGGTCCGCCAGGGATTCCAGGTGCATGGAATGCCGGATGAATCCCAGGTTCTCCTTGATTTGCGCGTGGCCTGTGTCGTGCCAGTACACCAGGCTGGGGCTGGTAATCTCCCGAAATAAAAACCAATAATCCGATTCGACGGGCAATTCCTCCAAAGCCTGCCGGTTTTCAATGCCCAGTTTAATCCCCCGCCCCTCGGCTTCAGGCAGAATTCGTTTCAAGGATTCGATCGTGCGCTCAAAAAATTTCTCCTTCTTCTCCTCCCGTTTCTCCTCCAGTTCGGCGCAGATTTTGGCGTACTTGGGCGTGTCCCGCTCGCCCCGACCCAGCATCTCCAGCAGCTTGCCAGTATACTCCTTCATCTCGATGCTCCCGCTGTGGAGCACCACCAGGGGAGCTTTGAGCCGCGCGGCAAATTCGATGGTCTTCAGGGTGTAACGCTCGGCCAGTTCGCGCTGCCGAGGCCGCTCGTCGGAAAATTGGTAGAGGTTGGGCGCGGCATGGTTCACCCCCATCGGCAATGGACAGAAGTTGTGCAGGCTCGAAATGCAAATTTCACCCGATTCGACCGCTTCGAGGATTCCGGGCAGGAGGCTGATCCGGGTGCCGTGGCTCAGTTCGGCATAATCGAATCCCAGTTCGCGCACTTCGCGCAACATGGCTCTGCCATCGGTATGGCGGTGTGAATTCCAGCAGGTTGAAAAGGAGTACATGAACGTGAATTCTTGTCGTTGTTCAGATTCTACGAAGGCGGGAAGATAAAGCGGCCATTACAGAAATGTGAATTTTGTGGGGAAAACTTCGTGGAAGTTGCTTCTCAATTGACTTCATCGCACCGTCGGCAGCCTTGGCAACTTCTGCCAACGCTTCGCTTGCGAGCACTCCAGGTAACCCACTGCGTTCGGCGGTCTGTATAAAATGCCGGCCACTGATGTCCTCGATTTTATAGTGCCGGCTGGTTCCGACTGACATTGCCAGCTTCATTTGTTTGCGCTCGATTTGGCGGTCGTCCAGACTAGGTTGCGCCGTCAGAACGTCGTAAAGCGGGGTCAAATGAAAACGGCCACGAGGCCCTAAAAAGATGCTGAAATTCTTGGCGTGGCCGTCTGTCGCACCGATCAGCCAAAATAGGATTTGCGCTTTTAAAAACGTTTTCTGATCCTCCGCAGGAGTATCGCCACCTTTCAGCAGATTGAGAATATCCACCATGCCCGGTCCACCTTGGTTTTGATACTTCTGAGTAGGAGGACAGGAAAGGGCCTGACAAGCATCTTCCTGCGGCACGCGAAGCAACCGCCCATCCGTGGTCCGTTTCCGGTCAAACCGCTCAACTACCAGTGCTTTGGTTTTTCCAAAAGTCTGCATCTCCGCGGCATTCACTGGGAGGCCAAACGCCGCCAGGAGTTTCAGGCAGTAATATTCATTTTCAACACTGTTCGAGAGATCAATGCCATTTTGCAACGTCCCGATTTGTGGCTTGAATATGTGGGTTGTGGGTGTCGTTCCATGGGGCTTCAGCCATTTCCCCTTATGCCTCAGCAGGGCCGTTTTTTCCTGAGCCCCGGCAACCGAGATGCGAAAATCCTGGTCCCGGTCAAGACCCAGCGGTGCCTGGGCGAGGTCGTTCAGCAATTTCTCAATATCATTTTCGCTAACGATTTCCCCGGCCACAGCCGCCGTTCCGTCAATGGCGTCATCGTCCTCGGGAACAAATTGCAAAGCGCCCACACAATCTCGTCCGATTTGCGAAAGAAGACTGTAGGCGTCCGTTCCCTTCGCACCAACTCTTTCCGCGATTCGTCGTCTGAGCACATCTGAGTCCGGCAAAAGGTTTTCAAAGACCGCGACAACGGGCTCACCTTTGAAAGCATCCTCCCGCAAGGGAAGTGAAAGGGAGACTGGAATGGCCGAGTCGCTGGACAGCCATTTTTCATCGTAGCGAAAAGATATTGCGCCGCCCGGCTCTTTGAGGAGGCGCCCAACAAGGTGGTTGTTCAAGAGAACCCGCAGGGGTGTATGCTGGCGCTTGCGTGGCATCAGATATAACCTCTCTCGTCCCCTTTGGAACGGGGTGCAATCTGAAATTCCAGATCAAGAACCGCAAGGACGGCGAGAAGGGTTTCAATTCTCGCTGCGGGATTGCCGTTCTCAATGAGCGAGATCGTCTCCTGGCGCAAACCAGCTTGATCGCCCAATGCCTTTTGGCTTAAAGCCTGTCTTTTCCGGGCGCGGCGGATCAGGTTGCCAATTTGCTTTGGATCGCGGGCAAGATCGTTCATTGCCAGAAATATGCGTTAAGTCCGATAATATGTCAATATCGGATATGACGCATAACACACGTTTATGCGTCAAACACTATAAATGGAAAACGGAGGATTTGGAAGAGGTGAGAAAGAAGCCACCACGAGGAAATGGATCTCGCACGATTTTCCAATGAATTGCTACCACAGCAGGAATTACCCGGCACTGCCAGGGCCCGGGCGCGCCAGGAAACCTGCTTGCCTTGGGGCGCCGGTCTGGCGCATCGTCTGGCATGGCTATGCCGACAGAACCAGTCACGTTGAGCGCCGAACAAGTCAAGAAATTGGTCCAAAGACTCTCCACGATGCGACATGACATCAATAACTATCTTTCCCTGGTCCTGGCCGGCGCGGAACTTGCCCGTTACAAACCCGACCTGGTCAAGAGAATGGTGGAGACCCTCTCGCAGCAGCCCCCCAAAATCATCGAGGCCATCACCAAGTTTTCCGACGAATTTGAGCGGACCCTGGGCATCACCCGACCGTAATGGGGCAGTCGAAGGTCGAGGGTCGAGAGTCGAGGGTGAACCCGCGAAACACCTTGCTTTTTGCTGTCGACTCTCGACTCTCGTCCCTCGACCGCCTTACGAAATCTGCTTGCCCCGGCCGGTTTTTGCGCTATGTTTCACGCCGCCTGGACTCCGCTTTGCGGATATCCATTAAGGCTGAGAAAAAACAGTTAACGAAGAACCTGACCCTCAACCTCCGTTGTCACAGCAACGCTGGTCCGCGTTAGGCAATGGAGCCCGGAAAGCCCCGCGCATTCCCGTCTCCCTCCGTCGGTCCGTCACATCGTCATTATTATGCTCACAATGGAAGAGGCCCTCAAGCAAAGCAACCTCCACTTTGCCGCAGGCGAAATTGTCAAAGGCACCATCATCGAGGTCCGCCCCAAGGAAGTCCTGGTCGATATCGGCTATAAAAGCGAAGGCGTCATCTCCGGCGGCGAATTTGAAGACATCAAAACCGTCAAAGTGGGCGATCAAATCGACGTCCTCATCGAGAAACTCGAGGACAAGGAAGGCATGGTCGTCCTTTCCCGCGAAAAAGCCGAGTTCAAGAAGAATTGGGAACGGATCCTCACCATCTGCAACGAAGGCGGCACCATCAACGGCAAAGTCAAAGCAGTCGTCAAAGGCGGCCTGCTGGTCAATATCGGCGTCGAAGCATTCCTGCCCGCTTCCCAGATCGACATCACCACGCCTAAAAATCTTCAGCAATACGTCGGCAATAACTACGATTTCAAAGTCGTCAAAATCAACCAGGAACGCCAAAACATTGTCCTGTCACGCCGCGAACTCATCGAACAGGAACGCACGGAACGCCGGCAGAAGCTCCTGACCGAAATGACGCCCGGAGACATCCGCAAAGGCACTGTCAAGAATATCACCGACTTCGGCGCATTCATCGACCTCAATGGGATCGACGGCCTGCTCCATATCACCGATATGAGCTGGGGCCGCATCGGCCATCCATCCGAAATGCTCAAGGTCGGCCAGGACATCGACGTCGTGGTCCTGGACATCAATCGCGAAAAGGAACGCGTCAGCCTGGGCCTGAAACAAAAAATGTCCAACCCCTGGGACAAGATCGAAACCAAGTACCCCATCGGCGCCAAGGTCAGCGGCAAGGTCGTCAACCTGGTGCCCTATGGCGCATTTGTGGAGCTCGAACCCGGTGTCGAAGGTCTCGTCCACGTCACCGAGCTTTCCTGGACCAAACGCATCGCCAAACCCTCCGACGTGCTCAAGCCCGATCAGCCCATTGAAGCTGTCGTGCTCGGCATCAACCGCGAAGAACAGAAGATTTCGCTCGGCATCCGCCAGCTCGAAACCAATCCGTGGGACAAGGCCCAGGAAAAATATCCGCCCGGTATCAAGGTCAAAGGAAAGATTCGCAACCTCACCAGCTACGGCGCCTTCATCGAACTGGAGGAAGGGCTGGATGGAATGATCCACGTCTCGGACATCTCCTGGACGCGCAAAATCAACCATCCTTCCGAAGTCCTCAAAAAAGGCGACGAAGTCGAAGCGGTCGTTCTGGAAGTGGACAAGGCCAATCAGCGCATTGCCGTGGGTCTCAAGCAGCTCAGCCAGGATCCCTGGGCGAACATCGACCAGCTTTACAAAGTCGGCGACCTGGTCACCGGCAACGTCACCAAACTCGCCAGCTTCGGAGCCTTTATCGGGCTTCAGCATGACATCGACGGCCTGGTGCATATCTCGCAGATCAGCGAAGAGCGGGTCGACAAGATCAAGAACGTGCTCAAGGTCGGCCAGGAAGTCACTGCGCGCGTCATCAAAATCGACAAATCGGACCGGCGCATCGGCTTGTCGATCAAGGCGGCCAACTACTCGCAGGAACAATTGAAGGCCGAGCAAGCTGTGCTGGACGCCCTCAAACCCGGCGAAGACCTGGTGGCCCTGCAACACGCGTTCGATGCCGCCGACGAGGCAAAGCATCAGGACGACAAACCCGAATAGTTTCGAAGCAACCGCTTCCCGCGAACAGGCGAGCCAGGTGGCTCGCCTGTTCTGTTTCCACGGGGACGAGCCGTCCCCACTCCTATTGCCGATTTGCATTTTCTTCACAGCCCTCTAGTCTCTGGCAGCATGAGTATCCTGGCTGAACTGGACTGGCGCGGCCTGATTGCCGATTGCACCGACCAGGTCGAATTGGCAAAGCGAACCATTTCCGGCCCAATCACGGTCTACTGCGGCTTCGACCCGACTGCCGACAGCCTGCATGTGGGCCACCTGATGGGACAGATGATGCTGCGCCGGTTTCAACTTGCCGGGCACCATCCGGTTCCCCTGGCGGGGGGCGCGACCGGGCAGATCGGCGATCCCAGCGGCAAGGCGACCGAGCGCCAATTGCTCACCCGCGAGCAGATCGATCACAACGTCAGCCGGATCAAAGAACAGTTGTCGCGCATATTGGATTTCAGCGGCACGAATCCCGCGCGCCTGGTCGACAACGCGACCTGGACCGAACCTTTGATGCTGTTGAAGTTTTTGCGCGACGTTGGAAAACATTTTTCGGTGAATGTAATGATGCAGAAGGAGAGCGTGCGCGCGCGGATGGAGGATCGCGAGTCGGGCATCAGTTACACCGAGTTCAGCTACATGCTGCTCCAGGCACACGATTTTTATCATCTGCGAAATGAATTGAACTGCGAATTGCAGGTCGGGGGAAGCGATCAGTGGGGAAATATCACCGCGGGCATTGATCTCATCCGCAGGAAGCTGGGACAGCCGGCATTCGGCCTGACATTTCCGCTGCTCACCAAAGCCGACGGCACCAAGTTCGGCAAGACCGAGAGCGGGGCCGTCTGGCTGGATTCCAAAAAAACCAGTCCCTACCGCTTCTATCAGTTTTTCATCCAGTCAGACGATGGCAAGGTGATCGATTATCTGAAAATGCTGACGCTGATGTCGCGTGAGGAAATCATGGCTCTCGAGGAAAAGCATCGATCGAATGCCGGCGCGCGCGATGCCCACAAAGCCCTGGCCAGGGCCGTCACGACCCTCGTCCACGGCGAACACGTCACACAGGAAGCCATTCGCGCCAGCGACATTCTGTTCGGAGGCGACCTCCAGGGAGTCTCTGAATCGACCTTCAACGAAATCGTCGGCGAAGTTCCCACCCGGGAAATTGCCAGGACCAGCCTCGAGGGGTCGGGTGTGCCGCTTGTGGAACTGCTGGTTCAATCCGGTTTGTCTGCTTCAAAAGGCCAGGCCCGAAAAGACATCGAAGGCGGCGGGGCCTACGTCAACAATATCCGCGAATCCAATTTCCAGAGAGCGGTGACCACAAACGATCTGTTGTTCGGAAAGCATCTTCTCCTGCGAAAGGGAAAGAAGAATTACGTGGTCGTCACACCGAAGTAGCCGTCTCTCACTGCAGCCCCTTCATTACCCGCGCCATCTCCAGCGCTGTCTGCGCCGCTTCGGTGCCTCGATTGTGCCTTTTACCCAGGCAACGCACGCGCGCATGCTCTTCCTTCTCGAAGGTGAACACGGCATGGATGATGGGAACCCCGTGCTGAATTTGAATCTGCGCCAAGGCATGCGTCACGCCCCAGCCAATGTGCTGCGCATGGCTGGTTTGTCCCTGGAAGACGACCCCGAAACAGAGAATCGCGGATAAAGATTCGGGGCTGTCCGAATTGCTCCTCGCCAACGTGGCCGCCACCACGGGAATCTCAAATGCACCGGGGACGCGAATAATCTGAATGGAATCAGCTCCTGCCCGGCTTAGCTCGTGCCTGGCCGCTCGGACCATTGCATCCACATAACGTCCGTTGTACTTCGAGGCAACGATGGCAAAGTTTCGGCCTGCCGCTTTTGTTTGACTGTTTTTATTGGCTCTCAACATGCGCACCGCTCAATTCATGCTTCGCATTTCATAGCAGGTGTCCCATCTTCTTGCGCTTGGTTTCCAGGTACCGCGCGTTGTGCGGATTGGGCTTTGTCCGAATCGGCACCTGCTCGACGATCTTCAAGCCGTACCCGCCCAGTCCAACGACCTTTCGGGGATTGTTGGTGAGCAACCGGATGGTCTTCAGCCCGAGGTCTGAGAGAATCTGCGCACCCAAACCGTATTCTCGAAGGTCCATGTCAAAGCCCAGCTTTCGATTTGCCTCGACGGTGTCATAGCCCTGTTCCTGCAGTTTATAGGCCATGATTTTGGGGGCCAACCCGATCCCGCGGCCTTCCTGGCGCATGTAGACCAGCACGCCCGCGCCTTCGTCGGCGATTTGCCGCAGCGCCTGGTGCAATTGCGGCCCGCAATCACAACGGCGTGAGCCAAACACATCGCCCGTAAGACATTCACTGTGCACCCGCACCAGAACATTCCTCCGTCCCGCAAGGTCCCCGCAAACCAAAGCCAGGTGATGCTGCCCATCCAGCTTGGATCGATACAAGTAAAGATCAAAATCGCCGTAATCCGTGGGCAGCTTCACCACCTCGATCCGCTCGACCTGCTTCTCGCGCGTGCGACGGTACTGGATCAGATCGGCAATGGTGCAAATCTTTAACCGGTGTTTCCTCGCAAAACGCATCAGCTCCGAAAGCCGCGCCATGGACCCGTCCTCGCTCATGATCTCGCAAATCACGCCGATGGGACGGCAATCCGCGAGCTTCACCAGGTCCACGGCAGCCTCGGTGTGGCCCGCCCGCTGCAACACTCCTCCGGGCCGGGCGCGCAACGGAAACACATGCCCCGGCTGAACCAAATCCTCCGGAACAGCTGTCGGATCCGCCATGATGCGTATGGTTTCGGCACGGTCACCGGCACTGATTCCTGTCGTAATCCCATGCGCCGCATCCACGCTGACTTGAAAATCCGTTTTGAACGTTTCACGGTTCTGGCGGACCATCCGCTCCACCCCCAACTGCTGCAGCCGCTCCGAAGTCGTCGGCACACAAATCAAACCGCGGCAGTGCATCGCCATGAAGTTCACGACCGCCGGAGTGACAAACTGCGCCGCCACAATCAAATCACCTTCGTTCTCGCGATCGGCATCATCGACCACGATCACCATTTTGCCCTTCCGCAAATCGGCCACCACAGACTCAATGGAGTTGAACCGCTCTTTAATCATCGCCAGTCAAAGTACTGGGACGGGCATGAATTGCCAGTCACAAAAGGAGGTGAGAGGGGTGTGGTATGAGGGGAGAGGTTGTCGTAAGCACCAGGCGGATCTCCCTCTCCCATCGGATGGGAGAGGGCCGGGGTGAGGGTTTGAAGAATACCTGCGGCGGTTTATGGGCATGCCCCGATTGCAGCCCCTTCTTCGATCAGCAAAATGGGGATGCCCTTGCGCACCGGGTAGAAAAACTTTCCGTCGGCTCGAACCAGCGCCTCTTCAAATGTCTCCGTGACCGCCTGGCCGGCACGGTTGCTGAGATGACCCGCCGCTACCTGCCGGTTCAAGCGCTCAAGAAGGGCAGGCTCGGCGACATGCAGTTCCTGGCGTGTTTCCGGGCAACACACAATTTTTAACAATTCCGGATCCATGATGTTCGTCCGAAGCCGCGAATCCAAATCGCGGCAATCTTATTTCCGCACGGATTGGATTTTGATGGATGCGGCCCGGCTTGCGGCTTCATACACCTCTTTGAGCGGAGCCTTTCGGCCCGCCGCAGCGGCCTTGCAGGATTCATATTCCGGCGCCGCCTGCACGATTTTTCCGTTCAGCCTGCCCAGCTTGACCGCTACAGGGCCAAATGGGGTTTTCACCGTCACGATTTTCCTGCGAAGCTTGCGCCTGGCGGCGCTGTATCGGCGGACACCAAAGGCGCTGGTTTCGCGAAATATCAGTTCAGTCAACTTGTCCGCATCGGACTCCCCGCACAGGACCGTCAGCAACACGCCTGGCCGATTTTTTTTCATCTGGATGGGCGTGTGAAATACGTCCAGGGCCCCGGCGGCCAATGCGCGGCCCAAAAAATGCCCCAGGATTTCAGCACTGATATCATCCAGGTTGGTCTCCAGCACCCAAACCGTGTCGGTCTCCCAATCAAAACCCGAATGGCGGTCTGCCGGTTTGGCACCTTGCATTTCGACGCCGAGCACCGCCCTGAGGACATTCGGGCGCGTCCGGTTCTCGCGCGTACCCAGACCAAACCCGATTCTTTCCGCGGAAAGGTTCCGCATCGGTCCAAAACTTTCCGCAAATTCCGCCAGCAATGCAGCCCCGGTCGGCGTCACCAATTCATTCGGCTCCTCACACTGTGTCACCCCAATCCCGCGATCGCTCAAAATGGCCAGGGTTGCCGGAGCCGGAATTGGAAAACGTCCGTGGGCGCAATGGATCCAACCCATGCCCTCCATGACCGGGGCCGCCAGAACCCTGGGTTTGCCGAGCAGTTCCAAAGCAACACACCCGCCAACAATGTCCACGATGGAGTCAACGGCCCCCACTTCGTGAAAATGAACCTCGTCCGGCGGCAATCCGTGGATCCTGCCCTCGGCAACAGCCACCCGCCGAAATACCGCGGTGGATTTTCGCTTTACCCACGGAGAAAGCCTGCTTTTGGCTATCAGC
>DASRKU010000240.1:0-4200 GCA_035648815.1 Verrucomicrobiia bacterium
GCTTTGGGGTTATCCGGATGCAGAAGCGCCGGCAATTTCTGATGGTCCTGCGCCTGGCTGAGGACGGCGACGTGGGATGGAATGACGGGAATGCCGAGCTTTGAGCATGCCTTTTTGGTCAGCAACTCGTTTGCGCGCGGGCGCGGCGGAGCCAGCAGAATGCCGGGCGACGAACTCGGAGTGTTTTCGAGCCCCTCGTTGCTTCCAAAAACGCCGATCAGAGCCTCGACCTTGTCATAGTAAGGAGCCATGTCCACGTATCGAATGGGCCAATCGATTCCCAGCCCATCCCGACTTTTCGGTGCGAAATCGTAGGGGCCCATTCGGAATGAGAATCGCGCCCAATGATTGGTTCGGCCGCCAAGCATCCTGGGGCGCCACCAAATAAAATTCTGGTCCGTTCCTCCGCGAAAGGCGTCGGAGGCGACCACCCATGGACTGAGGTGTCCGTTCTTCTTTACGACGTAAGGTTCGCCCTTGATCACCCAGCCTCCATTGACGGTGGCGTCGTAAAATCCGAACGGTTTGTCGGGTGTTGCAGCGCCTCGCAGTGGAGCCTGGATAAGCGGGCTGAACATGGGCGATTCGGAGACCGGATCGTAATTACGGCCGGCCTCGAGCATGAGAATATTGGCGCCCGCCATGGCCAGGACGTACGCGCTTTGGCCGCCGGCAGCTCCCGAACCGACAATGATGACATCGTAGGAAGGCCTGGTCTTGCTGCTGGTGACGATGGGCATCGCGCAATTATGCGCGGGAAAATTAAGCAGTCAATCCCATGTGATCTCTTGGTAGGGATGGCGCTGCTGCGCCATTCGCGCCGCGTTCAGCGGCGCAATCTTAGAAGGGCTTGCGCGTGTGAATAATTCAATTCCGCCCGCTGAACGCGGGCGGGGGCATCGCAGCAGCGATGTCCCTACCGTCACGCGCGAGGCGGCATCGGCACCGGTTCCTCATGCGACGGCATGGCCGGGTAATCCGGCAGGGGAATATGCGGCACGAGGTCCGCGATCTCCACCGCCGCGCCGCTGAGAAACGATTTATTGGCGGCGATGCCGGTCAGAATCGAATACGCGCCGCCACGCTGATCCGAGGCGCGCATGTATTTATCCACCGGTTTTTCCCGAAGAAACAAGTCATCCAGCATCACGACGTCGCCGCCGCCGTGACCGCCGTGGCCTTTCCAGCGCCGGAAATAATCCGCGCCGTGATGCGTGTCGAGCAGCCAATGAAAGTCCACTGACAAAACATCCGAACTCGGCGCTTAAAACCAACTGCTCTGCTGCGAGCCGATACCTGCCTATCCACAACAGTGCCTGAACAGGTTCGGCCGTCTCCCGCCATGCCCCCTTTCGTGTGCTTCGTGTGTTTCGTGGTCTCCTTCCTCAAAAAATGCGTGTGCATCGGCGCGGCATCCGTGGTTAAATTTCCTCGCGTTATGGAATATGAACCGGTGATCGGGCTGGAAACCCACGTGCAGCTCAGGACGGCATCGAAGATGTGGTGCGGTTGCGCCAACCACTTCGGGGCGCCACCCAACACCAATGTGTGTCCGGTGTGCCTGGGATTGCCCGGCGTCCTGCCCGTGGCCAACGAAGAAGCGCTGCGGCTCACTGCCGTCACCGGCTTGCTGCTTCATTGCGCCGTCTCGCCCTTCGCGAAATTTGACCGGAAGAATTATTTCTACCCGGACATGCCGAAGAATTACCAGATCACACAATACGACAAGCCCTCGGCGACGGCGGGTTACGTGGAATTTGAATTCAAGGGCGGCATAGCCCGTGTGCGCATCACGCGGGCGCATTTGGAGGAGGACGTGGGCAAGAGCTTTCATTTCGAGCGCAACAGCGGCCTGGATTTCAACCGGGCAGGGGTGCCGCTGATGGAAATTGTCTCGGAACCGGACATCACCGGCGCCGACATGGCTTACGAATACCTGAATGCGCTCAGGGACATACTGGTGCACGGCGCGGTGAGCGATTGCGACATGGAAAAGGGCATGGTGCGCTGCGACGTGAACGTGAGCGTGCGGCCGGTGGGGACGAAGGAATTGGGGGCGAAGATCGAGATCAAGAACATGAACAGTTTCAGCGGCGTGCGGCGCGCGCTGGAATATGAAATTCCCCGGCAGATCGAGGTGCTCAAAAAGGGGGGGAAGTTGATCCAATCGACGCGGCGTTGGGATGACGCGGCCGGCGTGACCGAGGAGATGAGAACCAAGGAATTCGCGCACGATTACCGGTATTTTCCGGATCCGGACCTGATGCCGTTTGAGCCGACGGAGCGGTGGCTCGAAGAGGTGTCGGCGCGGGTGGTGGAACTGCCGATGGCTCGCAAGCAGCGCTTCATCGCCGAATACGGGCTGCCCGGATCGGATGCCGAGGTGTTCAAGAACGATGTGCCGCTTGGAAACTACTTTGAAAGCATCGCCAAAAAATCCAAAAATCCGAAGAGCATTGCGAACTGGGTGATCAACAATCTGCGGGCGAAGCTGGGCGCGAGCGGTCCGGGTGATTTGAAATTCAAGCCGGAGGCCATTCTTGATCTGGTGGCGTTGGTCGAGGCAAAAACCATCAGCAGTTCCGCCGCCCAGCAGGTGTTTGCGGAAATGTTCGACACGGGCAAATCACCCGAGGCGCTCGTGCGCGAGAAGGGTTTGGCGCAGGTCAGCGACACGGGCTCCATTGAAAAGTTCTGCGACGAAGTCATTGCGGCACATCCGGGGCCGGCGAATGATTTCAAATCCGGTAAAACCGCCGCCCTGAATTTTCTCAAAGGCCAGGTGATGAAACTCAGCAAGGGCAAGGCGAACCCGGCGCTTGCGGGCGAAATCCTCGAGCGGAAATTGAAGAGCTGAAGCGGAGTATATTTAAAAGTGAGGGACGCAGTCGCTTGCGCGGAGCGCGGCTGTGTCGAAGACCAGCCGCAGCACGTCGGAACACCTGAGCGCACTGCATGGATCGAGCCTGCTGCGGCTGGTTTCTCGTCGCTGCGCTCCTCCAAGCGGCCCACAAAAACTTTATTTCTTCGGTTGTTCGTGTTTTAATTCTCGCGATGATTTCATCCGGAGTTCGGTCACTTCATTTCGTCGGCATCGGTGGCACCGCCATGGCCTCGGCGGCTGCCGCCATGAAGGAAAAGGGATTCGAGGTCACCGGCTCCGATCAGAACGTGTATCCCCCGATGTCCACGTTCCTGGCGCAGCGTCAGATTGAGGTCATGAACGGGTATGCGGAACGAAACCTGGCGCACAAACCCGGCCTGGTGGTCGTTGGCAACGCGATCTCGCGCGGCAACCCCGAAGCGGAATTTGTGCTGGATCACAAGTTGCCATACTGCTCGCTGCCGGAATTATTGAAGGAGTTCTTTATCCGGGGCAAACGCTCCATTGTGGTCGCCGGCACCCATGGGAAAACCACCACCACTTCCCTGCTGACCTGGGTTTTCGAACACAACCTCCTGAACCCGAGTTTCCTGATTGGCGGCATCCCCAATAATCTCAGCCAGGGCGCGCGATTCACCGACAGCCCATGGTTCATCATTGAGGGCGACGAATATGATACCGCCTTTTTCGACAAGCGCAGCAAGTTCGTCCATTACCTCCCCGAAGTCGCCATCCTCAACAACCTCGAATTCGATCACGCAGACATTTTCGAGAACCTGGATGCGATTAAAAAATCCTTTTCGCACCTGGTCCGCCTCGTGCCGCGCAACGGATTGCTGTTGGGCAACGGGGACGATCCGAACCTCGGGGCGCTCCTGAACGTCACCCATTGTCCGGTCAAGCGCTTTGGCCTCGGGGAAGGCAACGCCGTCCAGGCCTTCAACGTGCGATATGGTCCGACGGCCACGGAGTTTGAGATTCCGAGCTTCAAGTTTCACCTGAACATGGTCGGGGAATTGAACGTGCGCAATGCGCTTGCCGTGATCGCCTGCGCCAAGCATTGCGGGCTGAAAAATCATCAGATCCAATCCGCGTTTGATTCCTTCAAAGGCATCAAACGCCGCATGGAAGTGCGCGGCATCGCCGGGGGTGTCACGGTCATCGACGATTTTGGACATCATCCAACAGCGATCCGGGAGACGCTCAAGGCGTTGCGGATCCGGTATCCGCACGAGAAGATCTGGGCCATTTTCGAGCCGCGCAGCAACACGACGCGCCGAAATGTATTCCAGCAGGAGCTGGCCGGGGCCTTTGTG
>DASRKU010000241.1:0-4328 GCA_035648815.1 Verrucomicrobiia bacterium
CTCCCACACCCACTCCCGAACCCTCACCCCGGCCCTCTCCCATCCGATGGGAGAGGGAGAACGGATTGACGCGTTAGTTGCAAACGATGGCGCGAATCTATCCATAGCGTTGAAACCTGTTCCCTCTCCCGTCGGACGGGAGAGGGTTAGGGTTAGGGTTTCTTTCGGCCTTCAGATCCGTGTCCATCCGTGTTCATCCGTGGTTATAACTTCCGGTTTTACGCTGATAGAATTGATGGTCGTGATGGTGCTGATCGGGATTTTGACGGCAATGATCATCCCGGAAATGAAGGGGACTTTTCAAGATGCTCTCCTCAGGTCCACAGGTCGCGAGCTGGTCAACGTCTTCGGTATCGCGTACAGCCGGGCCGTCAGCCTCAATCAGGTTCATCGCGTCCGCCTGGACCCGGCCAGTGGCCGATACATGATCGAGAAAGCCGTTAGTGGTAGGGCTTCGCTGCGCGCAGCCGGGCAAAGTGAGGAGTTCATCCCCATCCAGGATGTCCCCGGCAGCCAGGGAACCCTGGACACCCGCATCTCGATTCAGATCCGGTCCGTGATCGAGATGCCGATGAACTTGTCCGGCGAACCCGCGCGCGCCGAGCAGGTGACCGGGGCGGATGAGCCGGTTGATACCATTTCGTTTTACCCGGATGGCACGGCTGATGGCCGGGAGCTCGTGTTGCGCGATCGCGACGGCTTTGGCTTGTCGTTGCGCATCAACCCGATTACGGCGCGCGTGGAACTGAGTGCACTTGAGCGCGAATGAATTTTGGCCCTCAACACATTACAGTGCCGCGCGCGTGTGGCCGCGCCGGGTTCTCGCTTGTCGAAGTCATGGTCGCGGTGTTGATTCTTGGAATTGCGCTGGCGGCGCTGACCCAAGGTGTGACCACCGCGCTCAGTTCGAGCAAGGAATCCGAATTGCAGGCCACCGCGGCTCTTCTCGCTGCGGGCCAGTTGGAGACCCTTCGAGCCGAAGGCCAACTGACCGACGGCGAAACTCAAGGCGATTGCGGCGAATCCCTTCCGCTCTATCGATGGAGGCAGACCATCAAAGCGGCCGGCCTCGACGGCCTCCATGACGTCACTGTCGTGGTGGAGAATGTCCAATCAAGCCAGGAAATCTACGAGCTTCGAACCCTGCTGTTCCAGGCTCCGGACGACAGCTCCGCTCCCGCAGGTTCGACCCAGCGGAAACCAAAATCGAACCGCAAGGAGACAAGATGAGGTGCGAAGTGCGAAGTCCGCGTTGGCTTGTGCTTGAGAGTCCGGCTGGCGCGCCAGCTCATGGAGTGCGTGCGCTTCAGCGCCGCTCTCGGATGCTCTCGATCCGCCGCACGGTCCAACCCACAGCGCCGCTGAAGGCGGCGCACTCCATCCGCTCTCGCGTTGTCCTTGTACCGGAGTGTCCAGTTTACGCGCCACGTCCCTCTCAACCCTCAGCCCTCAACTCTAGACTCGCCTTCACCCTCATCGAGGTCGTGATCAGCTCCGCGCTCATGGCCCTGATCCTGACCAGCGCGTACGTCTGCCTGCATGCGGGGCTCTCGAGCCAGAAGATGATCGAACCCCGGGCGGACATCATCCAGAATGCGCGGGTGGCGCTGGCGCTGATGACTGCTGACCTGCGCAATGCCTGCCCGCTTTCCAAAGACTCCGATTTCATCGGCATGCACCGTATGGTGGGCGATGCCGACGCGGATAACCTGGACTTCGGCACGCATCACTATAGCCCGCGGCGCGCCAGGGAAGGGGACTTCTGCGAGATCAGTTACTTCGTCGACAAAGATCCCCAAACCGGCCGGATGAGTCTTTGGCGGCGGCGCGATCCCACCCTCGCGTTGGACCCATTGTCCGGAGGCCACCGTGAAGAAATTGCCAAAGGCATTGCCGGGGTTCGTTTCGAATACTCCGATGGTCTTGATTGGTACAGCACCTGGGGCAACGCCAGCGGGCGTGGCAAGGAACAAAGCTCGCAACGGGATCAGCCCAATCTATCCGGGCTGCCCGAAGCGGTGCGAATTACGCTCGCCCTGGATTCCAATCCCAAATCCACAGCGGTTCCATCGGAAGAGCGCTCCCCCGAGCCGCCGTTTATTTTTCAGACAGTGGCGCGGCTGGAATTGGCGGCGAAGGTTCGGAATGCCGCCAGTTCGACGTCTCAGAATGGCTCCGGGAGCCCGGGCGAGTCCCCGCAACCAGGAGGCGCTAATTAAAACCAACGCGCTATTTTCCCCGCGCGGTCGATCCCCGGCGTCCATCCTGGTCGGGCTGCTCTGGTGCGTGGCATTGCTGAGCATGGTCGTCATCGGCGTCCTGCACACTTCGCGCATGGACCTGACGGTCACGAAGAATTATGGCGACCGCATTCAGGCCCGCTATCTCGCGCTCGCCGGCGTCGAGAAGGCGAAAGCGTTGCTCTACCACAACGCCCGCGATCGCAGTCGCAGCGCGAAAAATCACACGGGCGAACTGTACAACGACCCCGGAGAGTTCCGGGATGTTGCGTTTGGACGCGGACAGTTCCGGGTGTTTCGACGCGGCCAATCCTACGAGGGAAACGGTGTGATTTACGGGATCAGCGACGAGGAAAGCCGCTTGAACATGAATACGGCCGCTACGAATGAATTGCAGGAACTGGAGGGAATGACCGCCCCGATTGCGGCTGCGATTATTGACTGGAGGGACCAGGATAATGAGGTGACGCCCGGCGGCGCTGAGGCCGAGTATTACAATTCGCTCCAGCCTCCTTATCAACCGCGAAACGGCCCGTTTGAAACCATTCGCGAATTGCTGATGGTGCGCGGAGTCACGCCCGACCTGTTCCTGGGAAAAGACATCCATCAAAACGGAATGCTTGAAAGCACGGGCGAGGGCGAAGACTCTGACGACCTGACCCGCCGGCCGGCCATCGAGGACGGGGACACCGGCTGGTCGGGCATCGTGACGGTCGATTCCACAGTCCAAAACGTGAATGCCGCGGGGCAGGACCGCGTGAACATTCAAACGGCGGATGAGGCGTCGTTGACTTCCGTGCGGGGAATTTCCGCCGCTATCGCGCGCGCCATCGTTGCTTACCGCGGCCAGAACGCTTTCCAGAGCATCGCCGACTTGCTCGATGTCACGGCGCCTCAGTCTCAAAACTCCAGCAATGCCCCCGCATCTGGCGCGTTGCCAGGCGCCGGCTCAGACAGCAAGATGGTCAGCGAGGATCTTTTTATGGATATCGCCGATGACGTCACCGCCGACTCCAATCAAAACCTGGCGGGGAGCATCAATATCAATACTGCCGGAGTGGATGTCCTGCGCTGCATTCCCGGAGTCGACCGGGAATTGGCGCAGGCGATCGTGTCCTACCGGCAATCCAGCGGCTATTACCCAAATGTTGCATGGCTCTTCAAAGTCCCCGGAATGACTCCGGAGATCTTCAAGCAGGTCGCGCCGCTGGTGTCGGCCCGCTCCGAAACTTTCCGTATCCTGAGCGAAGGGAAAATAAACTCCACAGGCGTCCGCCAGCGCATCCAGGCCATCGTTCATGTCGGCCTGAATGACATCGTGACGCTTTCGTACCGGGAGGATGACCTGTGAAGGACTCTTCATTTCTCAATTCCTCCTCGCTTTATATCGAGATCAGCCAGACGACGCTGAAAGCGTTGAAGGATGACTCCGGACTGGAAATCGCGCTGGAGCGGCAGGCGAACGGAATGTGGAGTCCTCGCTGCAAAGAGCAGGTGATCGGCGCTCTGAGGAAGTTTGTCGATCGCAAGCAATGGCAGCCCCGGCTGCGGGCCATGTGCGCGATCGGGGCCGCCGGAGTTTCGCTGCGCCGTGTCTCTCTCCCGGCATCGTCGAAGGATGATTTCGAAAGGCTTTTGTCCCTTCAAATCGAAGCAGAGTTTCCACTGGCTCCGGATCAACTCGCATGGGGTTACAGGCGAATCGCTCCCGCTGATGGAGCGGGGCCTGACGCCAAACAGGACATGCTTGTCGCCGCGGTTAAAAAAGAAGTGGTGGAGGAATACTCGGCGGTCCTCACGGCCTGCGGACTGAACCCGGTGTTCACTCTCGCGGCCCTGGCGCGCACGCAACTGGTTCCCGAGCCCATGGCTTCGGGTTCGATTCTCGAAATCGGGCCAAGCCATTCCGAGTTGCTGACATTCCAGGATGGAATTCCGCTTTCGGTGAGGGTGTTGTCCTGGGGAATGGTGAATCTGTTCCAGAGCGCTTCCGGGCTCGAGCTGCTGGCAAAATCAATTCTGGCCAACTCTGCCGGGCCAAAGCTCTATATCACCGGCCCGGAAGATGGAGTGAGAAATCTCGCATCC
>DASRKU010000242.1:0-3634 GCA_035648815.1 Verrucomicrobiia bacterium
CCTCTGAAGAGGGTGCGTTGAGCCGAGGCGTAAGCCGTTGCCAGCGAAAATGGGCTGTGGCCATAAAGCTGAAGGGAGGCAACTTGAAGAATGGCGAGCATGCCCAGCGGCAGCAACAGCGCCAAGAGCCACCACCCAGGACGGCGCTTTTGAAGGAGTCCAAGCAGCAGCAGGAGAGGAAGCAAGGCCACTGCGGAAAACTTCGTCAAGAGTGCACAGCCTCCAAGCACTCCCGCAATGATAAAACCTGAGACCTTTCCCGTCTTAAGCGCGCCTTGCCAGAACACGACCGCCCAGATCCAAAAAGCCAGCATCAGCATATCACTCATGAGGGTGGTGCCAGATACCAGAAACACGGGAGTGCATACGGAGAGAACGGTTGCCAGCAACGGGCGCCCGCACCACAACTGCGCGAGACGGTAAATGCCGGCGGCCGCGCCGAAGGCGATTAACAGGAATGCCGCATGTAGAACGACCTCATTCCATCCGAAAAGAGAACCAACAAGAGCAAGCAAATACGCAGTCGCCGGCGGGTTCTGATTCGTGACATGCATTGGAAGCTGCACGCCATACCAATTGACGTCGCTGCCATAAAAATTGAAGGGATGTTTTTGGATCCATTCCCCCGACCATGCGAAGAGCGGGTCATCTATATTAAGGGCTCGATTGGCAAATGGGCCCAGGCAGGCGAAAACAAAAAGCCCGACGAAAAAGACCGGGTGCGCCTCAAAGAAATCTGTCAGCCTTTGCAGGCGATGTGACTGGAGCACCATCAAGGAACATTAATCAGGCTGAGGTGCGGACGCAATAGTGAGGGGTGGTGCTGCGCCTGTTTGAGTGTTGCTGGGAACGACTCCTCGCCCATAGGGCCGAGCGCCACCGCGTCATGGCGGGGCGGTCTTGCCGGCACGATAGAGCTGAAGATAGGATCCCTGCCTGGATGTGAATGTCCCCCGACCAGTGGCATTTGCCAGGTCGATGGCGGCCTGAGCAGATTCAACAGCGTTCGAAAACTGGCCGGCCTGGGCGTACGCGGCGGCAAGTGTGCCGAGGACGGAAGCTTCCTTGTGCTGAGTCAGGTCAGCCGCCTGCGTTGCCAGGCGCACAGCTTCTCTGCCGTCGCGGAATTCAGGATTCGAGCTCGTCGCGAGAATCCACGCGAGATTATTCAACGCGACGGGATCGTCGGGGAGAACCTCCAGCGCGGCCCGGTAATGTTGGACGGCTTTCCCGGTGCGCCCCCGGTTTGCCAGCAACAGCGCCAATCGCACGTGGGCATCGGCCCCCATGACGGCATTATCCTGCGCCGGAGCGGAACCGGGTGATGGGGGTGGCAGCGGTGATTGGATGGCAATGGCGCTGGAAAAGTCCTGGGTGCGATGCAGCAAAGAACGAAACCCCGCCCGCCGAGTCATTTTAAGCACCTGAAAAGAAACCGGCGGTACTGAAGCGAATGCAAAAGGAAGCGCGCCCCATTCGGCGGCGTAAAAACCAGCACCAGCCCTGGTATCCATGACACCGACCCAGGGCAAAGGCCGCATTTCGACCGAGCCCACCAATTCCGTGCTTTGAGCAGGGATCGCCACGTCATAATTGTTGCCGGGCACGGCCAGGAGGTCGCCGGGCTCGAGCGTGGCGCGCTCAAAATCAAGCGGATGCGCCCCAAGCCGCTGCATGTAGTATTGAAATCCCCAATGTCCCTGAAAGTACAGGCGCGATGGGCCAGCGCCATATTGCGCGGTGATTCGCTTCGCGGCATCCCGCGATAAATTTGCGGACTGGCAATCGGCCCCCGCCAGGCACAACCCGAGCAGCGCAGCGGGGACGAGAGCGAAGCCGAGCCGGGTCCATGTGAATCCTCCAGGACCATTTCGAGACAACCGGCGCGCCAGGAGGATGGCGACCGGTGGGACAACCGGGAGGAGGCTCCGCGCGCTGATTGTCCAGTTCATGAGAGTGGAAAAGATGAGCCCGCAAAGAATCCACATGGTAATGGCGATTGAGACCGCGTCGGGTTTGCGCCGCAATTCGGCGGCAACGAGCAGGATTACGTGCATCCCTGCGACGGCGAACAGCAGGCCTTGAGCTTTGTAGAGCCAGTCCCCGCCCCACGGATCAAAATCGAAGACGACCATTGCGAAGGCCATCGCGCCAAGAAGAAGACCGGCGCCGGCCAGGATTTGTTTTGCCCGCCATAACCCTGGTGCGAAGAAGATTGAGGACAGAAGGGAACCGCCCAAAAACGTGAGCCCGGTCAAGGAGCGGGTTCCCCATGAAGATGTGAGCAGGAAGCTTTTCGACCGAGAGAATTCGGCCGCCAGTTGGAACAGTCCCATTTCGTAAACTCTCGAGGTCAGATATTCGTAGATGGCGATCATTGCAACGGGCACGAGAATTCCGATCATCCAGTAACCCGCCCTGCGGGTTCGCAAGGCAGCAAGGACCAACAGCACGGGCAGGTAGGAAACAGCGCTGTACTTGCTCAATACTGAAAGCCCGGCCAGAAAGCCCGCGAAGATGAATGAGGCGAGGCTTCCTGTCTTCAATCCGGATTCGAAGAAGACCACGGCCCAGACCCAAAAACCCAGCATGAGCATGTCGCACATGAGCCCTGTGCCGGACAGGAGGAATACGGGAGTGACCAGGGCCAATAGCACAACCAGCAACGGGCTCTCACACCAGGATCGAGCCAGTTGATAAATTCCCGCGCACGTCCCAAAGGTCATCAGGAGACAAACCGCATGCAGAACTGCTTCATGCCAGCCGAAGAGAGAGCCTGTCAGGGCAAACAGGTAAGACAGCAACGGCGGATTGCACATATCCAGCCACATCGGCGCAACCGCCCCGGTCCAATTCACGTTGAAGCCATAGAAATCCGCAGGATGGGCCTGGATGTGTTGGGCGGTCCAGATAAAGAGTGGGTCATCGATGTGGACCGCTTTGTTCAGAAAAGGTCCGAAGAAGACCAGGACTAATGCCGCGACGCACATTAGCGGGTGTTTGGCAGCCCAGGACTTCGCGCGCTGAGCCCATTGTCGGTGAGCGACCATCAGATTGGCACCGTATCCAAAGAAGTTGCGGGGCTCAACCAGTATCGCGGGACATTCGAGACCTGATCCCGTAGCAGTCGGCGCGCTTGTCGCGCCGGAGCTTTGCGAAGGCAGAAAGAGACTCTCATCAACATGAAAAACTGAACATCCAACAAACCAACATCCAACAACCAACGCCCAAGGAAACGAGTCTACTAAGGCGGTTTGTTCCGCCCGCAGAAGACGCCAAATTCTGTGGTAGCAACGGCGCTGCCGCGCCGTTAGCGCCGCGCATCAGCGGCGCAACGTAGGGCATAATGTACGCGAGGGGCGGTATTGTTCCGCCCGCTGATGCGCGGGCGGGACATCGCAGCAGCGATGTCACTACCACGGTAGAAACGGCGCTGCCGCGCCGTTAGCGCCGCGCATCAGCGGCGCAACGTAGGGCGTAATGTACGCGAGGGGCGGCATTATTCCGCCCGCTGATACGCGGGCGGGACATCGCAGCAGCGATGTCACTACCGGCAATTCGGCCGCGCGCAGCGCGGCCCTATCGGGGATTCATAGCACGCAAAAACTCCTGAAACGGCGGCTCCGGGTCGCAG
>DASRKU010000243.1:0-4610 GCA_035648815.1 Verrucomicrobiia bacterium
GTATTTGGGTGGTGCGCGCCTGGGTGAGCGCGGTTTCCGCATTGAGCACGTCCAGTTGCGTGCCGGTCCCGGCTTCGGCGCGAGCGCGTGCCAGCCGGAGAGCTTCATCGGCTTCCTCCTGCACTTTTTGTTGCGATTCGAGAACCTCCCGGGCCTCGAGGAAGCTGGAATAAGCTGTGCGCACCTCCAACTCGACGCGGCGCGAAGTGTCCGCCACGTCCGTCCGGGCCCTTTCATAAAGAGCCGTGGCCTGGACGACCTTGCCATGGGTCAAGAACCCGTCAAAAATATTCCAATTGACCTGTCCGCCGATGGTCCATCCATGCAGCTCGTGGCCCAGATCGGTATCGAATTGGGAACTGCGCCAGTCGTAGCCTGCGAAAGCCTGCAGGCTGGGTTTGTAACCCGACTTGGCGACCACGACGTTTTCCTTCTGCAATTGTTCGGCTTTGCGCAAAGCCGCCAGTTCGGTCCGGTTCTCGAGCGCCTGCGCGAGGGCCAGGGGCAGTTCGACCTCGTACGGGATGGCCTCGAGCGTGTCGGTGAGTTGGAGGGGGATATCCTGCCAGACATTCCTGGGCAGGTCGTACCCGAGCAGGTTCACGAGGTTATTTTTGGCGATCCGGAAAGCGTTGCGGGCGCGGATCAATGCCGGACGTTCATTGGCCACGGCGACCTCCGCGCGCAGAACGTTGAAGCGGGGGACGGTGCCGGCTTCGAAACGACGCTGCTGGTCCTCCAATTCCCGGCTCAAGAGGGTGACCGAGGCTTCGTTAACCAGGATCTGTTGAGCCGCCACCAGGACATCAGCATAGGCGACGCGCGTGGCCAGCAGGGTGTCGGCCACAACTGTTTTATATTGGGCCACGGCCTGTTCGCGCGTCAGGCGGGCAGAGCGGAACGCGGAAACCATCCGGCCTCCTTCGTAGATGGACTGCACGATTTGAATCCCTGAATTCCAGTTCTCGTGCGGAAACGTGGCTGGGACGCCAGGAATCGTGTCGATCAAACCCCGATCGCTGCTGTTGAATGCGCCTGATGCCTGGATTTTTGGAATGAGGATGGCCCGGGTTTGGATCGCGACGCCATAGTTGGCTTCCAGGTCGCTCCTGGCTTTGAGAATCGTTCCATTTTGCTGAAACGCGATGTTCAGCGCATCCAGCATGGAGATGGGGCGGGTAAGCCAGGCCGGCAGGTTGGTTGCGATTGCAGCAGGCGCGTTGGTTTGGGCCGGTGTTTCGGCCCGGGCCATTGCCGTCGCTCCTGCGCAGAGAACGAGCAAGAGGGCTCCGCTCCAGTTGCTCCAAAATGCCTCGACTGAGCTTTTCATAATGCGCGGGAGTATCCTAACTGGATTCGCGCTCTGCGAGTCATAATTTTTTGCGAAATTTCGTTGCCGGACCAAAAAGACTTTGATTTTCGAATCTGCGCGCAGCTAAGATGAGGAAGTTGTTATGTATAGCAGTTTTCAAAATGATTTTGGTAAGACTCCGCCGGTGAAGGGCCGGCCAAGGATGCGCGTCACTCTGCCGGGCACGGTTCGGCCGACGAATGACGCCAACGCTGTTCCTGCGATGAACGGCTCGGGGGAGCGCAAGGGCACCTTCGCCAAGGTGTTCCGCTGGCGCCTGCCCGAGGGCCAGACAACGCTTCCCAAAAGCGTTGAGATTGCCGGATCTTTTACAGCTTGGGAGAAGGTGCCGATGAACCGGGACAAGGAGCGGGATGTCTGGGTGGTTGCAATGCCGCACATCCCCGTGAACCGGACCCATCATTACATGCTGTTGGTCGACGGCAAACCGGTTCGAGACGAGAATGCCGACGGCCTCGCGCATCCGCGGGGGCCGGAAGAAGAGAAGTACCAACTCTCCACGCCGCGAGGCGGCCGCGTCTTTTTGCTCTACAGCCAGGCCAAGTAGGGTTCTATATTTTTTTCAGCAACTGCTTCCAGCGTTTCCAGGCGCTGTCGCGTGCTTTGGCATCGGCTGGTTTTGCCCCGGGCGCTTCCCCCGTTCGCATGAACCCATGGCCCGCGCCCTCATAGATTACCGGTTCATACACTTTGTTCGCCTTCTTCATTTCTTCAGTGGTCGCGGGGACAATGGATGTGATGCGATTGTCGTTGCCTCCATAAAAGCCATGGACCTGGCAGTGAATATTCCGGAGTTTCTCCGGCTCGGGGGGTGGTCCATAGAACACAAAAGCCGCTTTCAAATTCGGGTTCTCGGCGGCATAGGCAAAGGCTTTTCCTCCGCCCCAGCAAAAACCCGCCACAGCCAGGTTTCCATTGCATGACGGTTGCTTGACGATGTACTCCGCCGCGGCATTGAGGTCGGAGATCACCTGGTCGGCCGGAAGTCCGGAAACGGCTTTGACCGCGGCGCTCTCTCCGCCGATTTCGGCCGTGCCGCCCCCGTTGGGCGCGCGGCCCGAAAGCAGGTCGGGCGCAATGACGATGTAGCCGGCTTCCGCCAATTCATCGGTGACTTCGCGCGCCCAATCGGTTAGTCCGAAGATTTCATGGACGACGAGCACTGCGGCGGCTTTTTGTTTTACTTCGGGGTAGACGACGAAGCATTGGATTTCGCGGTTGCCGCTTTTGACTTTCACCCACTCGGAATGGCGGGGGGATTTTTCGAGCCGCGATTTGGCCCAATCCTGGGCGTGCAGTGTGAGCGTGGCCGGAGCCAGCGCCGCAAGCAGGAATGCGATCAGGTTTTTCATAATTGTGAGGAGTTCGACGGAATATAGCGCGTCAGGCAGTTTTCGACAGCGGATTTTGATGCGCTCCCTCGTCTGAAGCTTGCTGCCCAACTTGTTAGTCAAAAACGAAGCCCTCACCCCGTCCCTCTCCCAGAGGATGGGAGAGGGAGAATGGATTGACGCGTTTGCTGTAAACCAAAGCGCAACTCAATCCAAATCGTCGGCAACTTTTCCCTCTCCCATCGGATGGGAGAGGGTCAGGGTGAGGGTTTTCGGCTTTAATTTAAGCAACATGCCCCCTCATCCCTCAACTCTCAACCCTCAACCATTGACCCCTAAATAACCGTGCCGTGCGGCACGATGCCGCTTTTGGGAATCACCACGATTCCGTCGCGGATGTAGTAAAGCGGGTGGTCCAGATTTTCGGGCTTGCCGGCGGGCGAGATGACGACGTTGTCTCCGATTCGGGCGTTTTTATCGACGATGGCGTTTTCGATCCGGCAATTGATACCCACGCCGATTCGGGGCCGCCCGGCCTGTTGATTGGCCTGGATGGATTCTTGTGATTCGTAGTAATCGCATCCGAGCAGGATCACGCGCGAGAGTTCGGTGCCCGGGCCCACGATGCTGCGGACGCCGACGATGCTGTTGGATATTTTGGAACGATTTAGAATGCAGCCGTCGGAAATCACGGCGTGATCGATTTGGGCGCTGTTGATTTTGGAGCCGGGCAGGAACCGGGGGCGGCTGAAGATCGGGGAGCCCATGTCAAAGAAGTTGAAGCGTGGGAGTTCGGAGGTGACATCCAGGTTGGCTTCAAAAAACGATCGGATCGTTCCGATATCTTCCCAGTAGCCCTGGAAGACATGTGAAAACACGCGGTGGTTTTCGATGGCCGAGGGGATGATGTGTTTTCCGAAATCAGCCAGCGTATTGTCGAGCAGTTTGCGCAGCATCTCGCGGTTGAAGACGTAGATGCCCATCGATGCCAGGAACAGTTGTTCGTCGCCGTTTTCGATTTCCAGCCGCGGGTACCAATTCTTTGGGAGCAGCAACGAATCCTGGACGGCGGGATCTTTGGGCTTTTCCACGAAGCGGGTGATGCGCCGTTCCTCGTTGATCTGCATGATCCCGAGCGACTCGGATTGTTTGCGGCTGACCGGGATGGTCGCGACGGTGATATCGGCGTCGGTTTCGGCGTGCTGGGCGATGATGCGGCGGAAATCCATCCGGTATAATTGATCGCCGCTGAGGATCAGGAGGTAATCAAAATCGTGGTTGAGAAAGTGGATCAGGTTTTTGCGGACGGCATCGGCGGTGCCCTGGTACCAGGAGTTGTCGGTGTAGGTTTGTTCGGCCGCGAGGATCTCGACAAAGCCTCCGGTGAAATGGTCGAATTTATAGGACTGGGAAATATGGCGGTGGAGCGAGGCCGAGTTGAACTGGGTCAGCACATAGATCCGGCGCAGGCCGGAGTTGATGCAATTGGAGATGGGGATATCCACCAGGCGGTATTTGCCGGCGAGCGGCACGGCCGGTTTGGCGCGCTCCTTGGTGAGCGGAAACAGGCGCGTGCCCTGTCCTCCGCCCATGATGACGGAGAGCACGTTGCTGGTATTGGTGGACTGGCGCCCGCTCTGCGTTAATTGCGACATAGAGGTCCCTCGTCAACGGACTACAACGAGAGTTATACGATGGGGCGCAGCAGCGGGCAAGCTTTGGGAAATAAGAAGTGCGAAGTGCGAAGGAAGGCAAAGGCAACCCTCACCCCGACCCTCTCCCATCCATCCTTCGCTCTGAAGCTACGGAGGACAGGTCGGATGGGAGAGGGTCGGGGTGAGGGTTGCCTTTGCCTTCCTTCGCACTTCACACTTCTTATTTCCCAAAGCTTGCCCGCTGCTGCACCC
>DASRKU010000244.1:0-6404 GCA_035648815.1 Verrucomicrobiia bacterium
CTGCGACCCCTCCTGGGTCGATGACTCAAATGCAAATTCGTTCCGGGAGTCTTCGCTGCGCTGCGACCCCCGGCTACTCTCTGTCAACCCTCCGGGTTGAGCTCCCGACCCGGTTTTCTCAACCCTCGACTCTCGACTCTCGCCCCTCGACTTATTTCTTGGTCCCAAACATCTGCACTGCCATTTTCATTCCCGCGATCTGCATTGTCCGCTGAGCAGTCTGGCTCTTTTCATAGGCATCCAGCTGTTCGGGGCTGAGGATTTTTTTGGCGCGAGCCAGCATCTCCTGGTCATACTGCTCCTTTTCCTGCGCAAATGTGGCGACCCGATCTTCGTTGAACATTTCCATCGGGTCGGCATCGGCCGAGTTCCGATTGTTAAAATCGGTCGTCCACTTGAAGCCATTCCTCTGATCCTCCATGGCCGTCATCAATTGATCCTCCTGCGCCCCGCTCAACGGGGAGGGCGTGCTGGCAAGCTGGTCCTTAATTTGCCCCAGCGCCATCCGATCCGACGAGCTCTTTTCATACGTCTTGAACTTGTCGTACCCGTCGTCGCCGAGCAGTTGCTTGATCTGTTCGTCGTAAGCGTCCGTCTGCGTTTTCGCCTCCGCCGCCAGCTCCTTGCGCTTTGCCGCATCCACGTCGCCGTCGAGCATCGAAAATCCGAAGTCCGAGCCGGCGCTCATTTTTTTCTCCAGAAGATCTTTGAACGAGCTGGCCTGTTCGGGAGTCAGGTTGAGCTGCTGAATGGCCGCGCCGTACATCTTGTCGATCATCGGACCCATCACCAGCTTTTGCTGTGACTTAATCATCTCCTTCATCTTCGGATCTTTGAACATGCCGGCGAACATATTGCCGGCCCTGTTGGTCTTCGCCGCGGCCAGCGACTCCTGCAACTGCGCGAGCTTCTTCGATTGTTCCTGCGCGGCCGAGGACGTTTGCGTCAGCGTTTCCTTGAGCACCCGGGATTTTTGTTCGGCGAGCGATGCATTTTCAACAGCCTCGGATTTCTCCCGCAACTGAGCCTCCAGGTCGGCAAGGCGGGATTCGGAGCGCGACAGCCTGGCGGCCTCAGCCGCCATGTTCTTGTGCTGCACGATCGAGATCGCCCCCAGCGCAATGGTGCTGGCGAGCAGCAGGAGAATGAAAACATTTTTCATAAAAGTTTAAGTTGAACGGCGGGCCGTGTTGCCGCAATAGCCAATACCAATAGCCGGTAAAAAGTCGAGCGTCGAGAGGGAGAAACTTTTTTACACCAAGCAAACGAAGGAAACGAAGGGGTTCTGCTGCTTCTGAGCCCCGGCATCAATGAACCTCCGTTATCTCCGTTACCTCCTGTTAAACGCCTTTCCGAAAAAAGTGTGTGCCCAGCTTCGTTCTCTTCGTTACCTTCTGTGAAAACCTCTTTCCGAACAGTTATTTCCGTTATCCTCTGTTAAACCGCCTCCTGTATCCGGCTCTGAATCGCCTCTACTTGTTCCGGCGTCGAGGACGGTTCCTCCCAGGTGATCAGGCCCGCATCGTCCAGTTGACAACTCCAAACCATGCCGCCCAGGGATTGCGCGGTCTGGATGCATTCCTTGCGGCAATCCGGCTTCATATGCACCAGGATGAACCCGCCACCGCCCGCCCCGCATGCCTTGCCTCCGCGGATTGATGGCGAAAGCGCGCCGAAAAATTTCCGCAACATCTCGCTGTCACAACTTGGATGCAACGCGTAATGATTGATCCGCGCACAGTTCAGCAAATCAACGTAGGCCTCGATGTCGCCGGCTTTCAAGGCATACGCCATGTTCTGCGCGGCGGCTTTCAAATTGTCCATCGCCTTGATCGTCGGCGAATCCTCCTGCTCATAGGATTTCCTGATGTCGGCATGAATGGAACCGGAGAGATGAACATCCCCTGTGTAAATCAGGAGCGAATCACGCTCCAATTGGCCGCGTGTGCCCTCCGATACCTGGATCGGTTCGCAAAAACAACCGCCCCCTTTTGGATACGTCAGCAGCTTGATCCCTCCCATGGCCGCTCCAAAAGAATCCTGGCTGCCGCCGACGTTGCCCAGGTCCTGGCGTTCAACTTCATTGGCCAGCAGCGCAATCTCGCTCTTAGCCATTCGCCTGCCCTGCGCCCGGGCTATCGCCCCAACCATGGCCACTCCCAAAGTGCCGCTGCCGCCCAACCCCGTGCCCTGCGGGATGTCCGACTGGGTGACCAGGAGAAAAGCATCGTCTTCGGGGAGCAGACGTTTGGCGAACGCTTTCAGAAGATCCACCTGCCCGTCGTATTTCAAGTCCCTGACCGAGCCGGCGAGGACGCCCTGCTTCTGATCGTGAGAATAAAGAACGATCCCGCCGTTTTTCGGCAGCCATTCGAACCTGGCGTAGGCATGGCAGGCGACGCTGAAATTGACCACGGCGCCGCCATAATCGATGCAATAGGGAGGCGCATCCGTGCCGCCCCCCGCAGGGTCGACTCGCGCCGGAGCTCGAGCGATGAATCTCATTTACGGCCTGAAATCGCGGCAAATAGCGACCATCAGTTTCAAATTCTCAGGATTCACCGGCGGAGCGACCGAGCAGGCCGAGGAGAGAATGAAGCCCCGCATGACATGCCCCGCCGTTTCAAGAATCTCGGTCACGTCGCGGCGGACTTTCGCGGCATCTCCGCGCAGCAGCGTGTTGACCGGATCAACATTTCCTTTCAGAAAAATTTTGCCGTTCAATTGCCGAACCGCATCGCCTAAATCCACGTTGCCCAGCGGCGGAGGATCCAGGCATTCAATGCCCGAGACGTGCGACTCCATCATCAGGTCGAGCCGGTCGCCAATCGCGCCACAGGTGTGGGTGTAAACAAACGCGCCTTCGCCCCTGACGGCTTCCGCGATGCGCCGCTCATATGGAATAATAAACTCCTCGTACATCGCCGGAGCCAGGAAGCCCATCCCGGCAAACGGACTGCTGACCTTGATGGCATGCGCGCCACGCCGCACCTGGGCAACGGCCAGGGCGACGGACCATTGCGTCGTTTTTTCCAGCAGCCGCTTGGTCCCTTCAGGATTATCCAGCATCGCCATGAGGCCCTCTTCCATCCCGAGCAGGTTCAGGAAATGATCGAACGGAGCCCGCACCTCGCCGTGAATGGAATAGTTGGCGCCCGCCTTCGCGATCACCCGATCGATGGTGCCGAACACATGATCTGGAATCTCCTCCGGGGCGCTGTAGTCAAATGTGGCTTTGCTCGCCTGAAACGCCTGAAACGATTCCGGGGCCCAGTCCAGCGGACGCTCGAAATCGATAGTGTCCAATGTGGGATAAACAAAACCCGGAGGCCGCTTATAGTAAGAGTCGTCGTCCCGCGTGCAGTCGATCCGCGAGCCGTCTTTGAGATACAAGCACGGCACCTCCGCGTCGTAGTCCGTCCGATCCACCAGGTCCATCAGACCGTGCACGCGCCCAGGCTTGTGGCAGAGGATCCCGTCAAAATCATAAAGCTCCCGCATCCTCAGCAGACAATCCGCCCAGACTTCGTTGCTGGTGAAGTAATCGATCGGGTGGACCTTCGTATTCAGGATCACATGCCCGTTGGCCATCTGGCACATCACGGGAATGCGGTCCGGATGCGATTGGGACATCGCCTGTTGAACGAGTTCTTTGGGCGTCGGCATAAAACTTCGCCACGAGTTTCAGCGATACGAACATTATAAACACCCGGCGTGCGGATGCACGCCAGATCGTGAAGCGGCTGTAGCAGTGGGCGCATTTCACTTCTTTGGGTGGTCCCTCTTAATCCTAATCCTCATCTTAATCCTAATCTCCTTCGTGCATCCGGTAATCGGAATTAGCCGCGTATTCATCAGATTAGGATTAAGAGAAAGATTAAGATTATGAGCCTGGGCCGCGCTCACGTGAGCGCGGAAAGCCCGCCCCGGTTGGCTATTGATCGCGGCGGCTCTGCCCGTTGAATGGCCGGAACTGAAGCCGAAGCAGGCTGGTGGCGCATCCGCCCGCCGGCGACGGCAGCGGCGAAAAACCGCGCCGACGTGCCGGTGAGCCGACGAATGGCAGCGCTCCGACGAGACGGGGCCACGGAAGGAAAGGATACTTCAATTGCCATCGCCAAAACGTATTAAATAGGATTGTCGCTTTGCTGTGCTTTGGCTTAAATCCGGACATGACCACCAGCACCCAGAAACCTTCAACATGGAAGACAACCATCAAGGCGGTCAAAGAGGAGCCTTCGTTGTTAGGCGTTTTTCTTTTCAGCATCGCCCTGATCGCCACTGGCATCTTGCCGATATGGCTCGATGCCAGCCCGTCGCTCGCTAAATGGATTGATGGTTGCCGATGGGGCGCGGTCGGGCTGTTTTTCAGCACGCTCATCGCCATTTTTGCGAAGTTCACGACCACAAACGAGAAGATTCAGGTGATGCAGGACTCGGTGGAGGGTAGGATTGAGGAGGTGGCATCGCGGGTCATCACGGTGGAAGGCCATCTGCAGCGGGAGCGGTTGATTGAGCTGCCGTCCACAAGTTATCTAACCACCCTCCGCCAACTGATGTCCGACGCCAGGAAACGCGTGATGCTGATGTACTTCGTGAAGAATCCTCCAGGCGACACCTCGACCGAAGAATACTGGCGCTGGTTTGTCGAGTTGCTGTTGAAAAGGGCGGATCAGCCGGTGGAGTTCAGAAGAATCGCGACGATTGGATCCACACAAAAGCTCAAAGCCATTCTCGCCAATAATGCGGCTCTTTTTAAGTCGTGCAAAAAGGGGGAAAGCAGCAGGATCAGTTACCGGCTCGCCTATTATCCCAATCCGGAGATAAAACCGCCTCAGGCGGACATCGTCGATGACGCGATCATGCTGTTTTCCCCCTATTCCGGCAGCAGTTCTCAGGACCGGGTATGGACTCGCAATGTAGCGCTGGTCGAGAACTTCGCTGAGTACTATGAAGGCCTGTGGCAATTCCTCCAGTCGCGTGGTCACGTGATCCTGGATTTTCCCGATCGCGACGAGTCGAAATACAAGGATGAAGAAGTTATTCAGTATATGAGCGTCGCCAGGGCGATCCATGTTTCGGACGAAAAGGCGCTGTTCGCCGAGTATATAGAGCCGCACACGAGCCTCAAATTCCCGGCTGTGATGGACCGGTTGAGGACAAACCCTGCGTCCACCTCGCTGTGAACGTGAAACACCTGTTGAGCAAGGGTGATTTCCGCGGCGTTGCGAGCGCAGTCGCTGAGCAATTGCCGCCGGATCATGTGCAGCGCATCGCCGACACCTTGTGGCTTAAGCGGGGGGGCACGGCGTTGATTGCGACCGGCTTTTTTGTGGGCGACCGGCCCGAAACGGACGGCCCGCTCGGGGCGGTCGCCCTGGCCCGAGCTTTGACCGCGCTGGATTACCGGACCGTGCTGGTTTCGCGAGCTGACTGCATCCGGCTTTTGAAGGCGGCATGCGATTTTAAAACCGAGTTGGCCGACTTCTCCGTGCAGGGCGCAACCCGTTCCGAGGCCACGGCGCGTCGAATCCTTCAGACTTTTAATCCCAAAGTGTTGATCGGAGTCGAAGTCTGCGGTCCAAACAGGTTCGGGCTTTATTGTGACATGCGGGGGCGCGATATCTCGGCGATGACGCCCAAGATGGATTTGTTGTTTTCGTTGGGCAAAGATCAATCTCGCTACACGATCGGGATTGGCGATGGAGGCAATGAAGTCGGATTCGGAAATGCCCGGCCCAACTTGGTTCGGAGCAAGGGGGTGGAACCCTGCGTTACTAAAACAAGCGCGCTGATCGTGGCGGCGATTTCCAACTGGGGCGCCTATGGGTTGGTCCAGTGTCTTTCACGCCACGCCGGGCGCAGTCTGCTGCCCACCCTCGGCGCCGAGAGGGATCGTCTCCGACTCATGGTCTCCAAAGGAGCAGTGGACGGTTTTTCGGGACGGCCGGTCGCGAGAGTCGATGGACGACCCATCAAGGAGTACGAATGGTTGTTGCGACGTCTGCGGTCAATGCCGAAGCCGAGGTGAACCCGTCCGGATTTTTCTCGCTCGCTTGAATGCCGACGGCGGCGACGCCGGTCACATCGCGGCTGAAAATAATCCAGCAAAGTATTGGCGCACCCGGCAGGACTTGAACCTGCAACCCTTTGATCCGAAGTTAGCTTTTGGCGTGTTTCTGCCCGTTCCCCTATGTTCAACGAGGGTGTATAAACATATTGATTTTATTGGTCGAAACCGCATTTTGCACCATGTTCGCAAGCATCGCCAGAAAAATGCCTATGTAGCACAAAAAGTAGCACAAAACCGTTTTTCGTCTTGCCCTTCATGCCTCCTCCGTCCACACTGAAAGTGCATCGGGAACGACCGTCTGTAGCGACGGTCTACCAACCAGCCTTTAGAG
>DASRKU010000245.1:0-7544 GCA_035648815.1 Verrucomicrobiia bacterium
TCGTAACCCGGGCCGACCACAACGTGCTCAGCACCGCCGCCGATCAAGCCGCAGAATTGATTCTGGGGTGGATACGGCCCAAGTGACCCAAGTAGCCGCGTCTCGTGAGAGCGCGGCCATCTGGAAGGTTTCGAAGTTGAGGGCTGAGGGTTGAGAGCGGCTCTGGATTTTCGCCCCTCGACTCTCGACTACCCAGGTTGCCGCGTCTCATCAGAGCGCGGCCATTCGAAGGTGTCGATGTTGAGAGTTGAGAGTGGCTCTCGACTTTCGGCCCTCGACTCTCGACTATGATCCTTGACCTTCCCAATTCCTGATCATACCCTTTTCCCGGAAGTTTAAGGATTCTCAAAGATGATTCACTGTTACCCGCCCAATATCAAAACAGCAGGAAAACATTCATTGTAATTAAATTGTTGGGCGATTTAGCACGACCATGAACACACTTACACGAGTCCGCCGAATAGCCAGAACTCTGCAAGTCATCGCCATTGGATGGATACTTAGCTGCTTCTTCTGCTTCATCCCCGATAGGTGGATGGATTCATTTCTAGGTTGACTCTCGGCTCTTTGGGGTCACATCTGAACATTGTACAATTCATGTTGGAGCGTTGGCCGCCAGCACGCGCCAGACGACACGCTATCATTTGAATAATCGTGTTGGGGACACGTCCAAGTTCATTATGCGGCGATTTCTCTTTTTCACCTCTCTGCTTCTGGCCCTTGCTACGCTGGATGCTTGTGTCAGCGTTTCCGATTCACCTTCACTTTTCGTCGGAATGTCACGGGATCGACTCAAATCGCGCTTCGGTGAGCCCGTTCGGGTCGAGCGTATGCCGTCAGGTGGCGAGGATTGGTACTATTCCTTTGCTTCCTGGAGGAATCCAAACGTTGAGGCAACCGGCTACAATGATGGCGTATCAGGATCGGGTTCGGTTTCAGTGACATTTTCCGACCAGAACAATACTCAGGAGTGCCCGATCCACCTGTCTCCTGACGGGTACGTAATTGAGCCGCTACCAGCGGGGAAGATTGTCAGGAAGTGAAAGACCTCACGGATTCCAGATGGAAGTTCTTTTGACCGCGGATTACGCGGATGGGCGCGGATCCGAAACTGTTTCTGGTAGCCGCGTCTCGTCAGAGCGCGGCCATTCAATGGTTTCAATGTTGAGAGTTGAGAGCGGCCACTCGATGATGACCCCTGATCATGCGGCTGGTTTTGGTTTACCATCCGTCGAGTATTTCCTTCGTGCAATTCGTGTAATTTGCGGATACTCCATTCCCCACACAGGAACAGCGATTTGATTATGAAAAAAGGAATTGCGGTCAGCGTCCTTCTCAGTGCGTTGGTTTGCATTTGCGGCTGTGGCAAGCCGATAGACGAGAGCCGTCTGATTGGCGCATGGCAGTTTAATGCGCAGCGCACGATCATGGTGCTGGAAACCAACCACGCCTACACGCTCAAGGGCGAGAATGATAACGGACCGGCAACGCTTGGGGAGTGGAGGCTCCAGGGACATCGACTGATCACAATCGGTCAAATTGCGAAGGTTTCGTCTGGCTCAATACGCATCCACCAAACAAACGACTCCAGGATCAAGGAGCTTACGGAGTCCCGGATGGTTTTGAAGAATTGGGGAGGTCCTACTTACGCCCTGACGCGGGTTTCGACCAGCCGTTAAAAAAAGACTATGCCTCATTGCATACTGGATTGTTCCCGTCAGGATACTGTTTAGTTTTTGCGCCTTTTGAGCTTTTTTGCGGCGAATCACCTCCTTGTTTGCGGCCCTTTGCGAACTTTGCGTGAGATCTGCTCCGCTCCGAAAAGTTTGCACCAAACCACATCAACGACGGCCCGTGACAGATCCCCCACATTGACCATTGTCCGATCAGGAAGGCGCGTTTATACTAGGCCCAGAATTGGATATTATGACACGCCAGCAGGTTCTCGATCTGTATTTCATGGATGCCAGGAGCAAGCTGATCGATATTGCCGCCTTCATGGACCGCCTGGAGCGCAGTTCCGGCGAGGAGGATTTTCGGATGAAAGCATTTCGGGAGGCATTATCCCAACTGGGCCCAGCCGGCGCGGACAATGCCCGGCAGGTGCTCTTGAAATTCAGTGATCCGACGTTGGAACCTATCGCCGTCGCGCCCGGAAAAGGCGCCTGCGGCGCCTGGCCAGGCTGATTGGAACCCTCAACCGCCATGCGCTACATCGAACCCCACGCCCACATGGTCAGCCGCGTGACGGATGACTACACCAGGATGCGGCTGGCAGGCTGCGAGGCGGTTTGCGAGCCGGCGTTCTGGGCGGGATTTGACCGCAATTCGGCGGAGGGATTTTACGATTATTTTTGCCAACTGACCGAGCACGAGCCAAAACGCGCGGCCAAATTTGGATTGCCGCATTTTAGTTGGCTTTGCATCAATTCCAAGGAAGCAGAGAACACCGCGCTGGCTGCGGAGGTGGTTGCACTGCTGCCCAGGTTCATCGACAAGCCCAACGTTCTTGGAATTGGAGAAATCGGGCTGAACAAGAACACTCGAAACGAGCTGAAGGTCCTGGAGATGCAGATCGATTTTGCCGCGCGCCACAACCAGCTTATTCTCGTCCACACCCCGCACCTCGAAGACAAGCTGAAAGGCACCAGGCTGATATTGGACGCGCTCAAACAGCACCCGCAGATCCAACCCGGCCGCGTCATCATCGATCACGTCGAGGAGCACACGATTCGGCTGGTGCTGGACGCCGGGATGTGGGCGGGCATGACGCTGTATCCGGAATCCAAGTGCACGCCGGCCCGGGCGATTGACATGGTCGAAACGTGCGGCGTTGACCGTGTATGGCTGAATAGCGCTTGCGATTGGGGTGTCAGCGATCCGCTGGCCGTCCCGAAAACGGCCTTGGAAATGCAGAGGCGGACGCATAGCGCTGAAATGATCGACCGCTTCATTTACCAGAATCCGCTGAAGTTTTTGAGTCAATCGCCGCATTTTCGTCTGCCTGGGATTTCGAAGCTGTAACCATTGCCGCGAGGTTTTGGAGTGCGGCAGCCCTCTGCCGCTTTGTTGCGCCCGCACGGCGGTGAGCTTGGGTCACTTCGAACACATAGTTACTTCCGAAGCGGCAGAGGGCTGCCGCACTCCAGGACGCTAGCGCGTAAGTCGAAGATCGTGTTCCATTCGCTTTCTTATCGACAACATGCTGAGGGCTCTTCTATAAGTAACGCCAATCAGACAGGGGAGACTCGTATGCGCCGACTCGTGGTCAATCCGGGCACACCCCAGGCTTGGGAAATCACGCTCAAGCAGGGCGTCAATTCCATTGGCCGCAACACCTCAAATGATTTCACCATCGACGATCCCAGCGTGTCCGGCTCGCATTGCCGGATTCAAGTCTTCGACGACTCGGTGCTCCTGGAGGATTTGGGGTCGACCAACGGCACATTCCTGAACGGAGCGCCCATCCACGACGCGGCGCTGGAAAATGGCCAGCGCATTCAACTCGGAAGCGTCGAGCTGGCTTTCTACACAGAAGAAACGCAACCTTCCACCCCGGCTCCGACTAGGCCCGCCATCCGCGTCTCCCTCAATTCCCCGGCGCCGGCTGCGGCCGTTTCAAACGAGGACAGTCCTCCCACAGAGACGCGATTCTGCAAGTTTCATCCGAGATCGCCTGGCCGCTTTTTATGCCCCAAGTGCAACCGGCTGTTCTGCGAATTATGCGTGAACTCCCGGGTGGCGGGCGGTGTGGGTGTCAAAACCTGCCGCTCGTGCGGAGTGGAATGCGCTCCGGTCCAGGTCAAATTTGTTTCGCCGGAGAAGCGATCCTTTTTCTTCCAGATCCGAAGGGCTTTCCTGTACCCGGTGCGCGGGGATGGATGGATTCTGCTCGGAGTCGGAACCGGTCTGTATGTCTTGATTGAGGTAGCCGCCTTTTTTGCAAAGTTTGCCTGGATTGCGGGATTGATCTCTGTCGGATTTCTGACGCTTTTTGGAACCGGCTACTTTGTCACGTACATGCAACGCATTCTCACCAGCAGCGCCATGGGTGAAGAGGTGATGCCCGACTGGCCGGAGTTTACGGGTTTCGGGGATGTCTTCGGAGCCTTCTTCCAGTTCCTGGCACTTGTGCTGATCTCGTTTTCGCCCGCGTTTCTTCTGGGAGTGTTTGCCATCGGCGAGGAGCAAACCTGGGCCGGAATTGCCATGGTTCCAGCGCTCTGCTTTGGGTGCGTTTACTTTCCCATGGCGTTCCTTGCCTGCGCGATGCTGGGGTCGGTGATATCCGCCAACCCGCTGGTCGTGCTCCCTTCCATTGCCCGGGTTCCCAAAGAGTACCTCCTCTCGGCAGTCATTTTCGGCGGAATGCTCGTCATCCGATGGGGCAGCGATCAACTCCTGTCCACGCTGTCTGTCGGGAAAATGACAACCCATGTCTTTCCCGGAATATTCGTCCTGTTCGGCGCGCGCGGGATTTCCAATTTCCTGGGACTATACCTGTTCACCGTGAATATGCGCATCCTCGGGCTGCTCTATTTTCTGAAGAAAGACCGGCTCGGCTGGTTCAACAGATAGCCGATTCTAACGGCGGGACCGGCGCAGTTTGAAATTCTTCTGGCCGTCCTCCTCGATGGGCACAGGCAAAGCATTCGTCAACACCAGGAACCCGGATTTCTTCGGCAGCTTCCGCCACCTGGCATCCAGGTTGACGATGCGTTTTCGCATCGTCGGGTGGCTGCTGAATGCGCGCGGAATCACATCGACGTCGCCTCCATGAAACATATCGAGACTGCGGAAAACGTTTATCATTCCCGTCGGATTGATATTTGCGGCGACGAGATAATCCCAGCCCTGGTTGTCGGCCTCCATTTCGTATTCCTGCGAAAAGCTTTGATAAACCAGGAGGCCGGAGCCTTTGCCCAACAGGTCCAGGTTCCCTGCTCCCATGAACACCCTGCAGATCAGCACCGGCCCCGCCGTCGAAATCATATGACGGAAGGCGTGCTTCAAGGTCACGTGCGCGAGCTCATGCGCAATCACACCCAGCAATTCCTCCTGGCTCCCCACCATCTGCAGCATCCCGCTTGTCACAATCACGTGCCCGCCGGGAAGAGCAAACGCATTGGGTACGGGAACTTGAAGGATGTGAAACGTGTAGCGCGTCCCCGGCTCGGAAACGACCCGCAGCAACGGCTCCGTCGCGGCCCTCAACGCCGCCAGTTGGTTCGTGTCTTCGCTGAAGTCAAATTTCTTCTGAAGCTCCGCCAGCTCCTTGTCCCCGAATTTCTGCTCCCAGGCCGGCGGAAGCCGTTTGACGGCCGATCGGACCATGGCGCCGAAAGCCCAGGTGCCCACCAAGGCAAGAAGGACGCAGACCAGGACAAAAACAAAACTGATCCGCAGCGCGCGGGTTAACTCCCAACCTCCGGCATTGGAACTCATTCGCTCTTATTTGCCCGGCGAGCGTTGCTCGCTCACTTTGACGCCAACCGATAGGCAACGCTGACGCTGACGCACACGGAAATGATGTTCATCAGGGGAAAGCTGCCGTACATCAAATAGGATTTTGATTTCCTGCATAGCTCTGGAGTTGGCTTGCCGTTTCTGAAAACTCGATCCGCCAAATGTCGCGTCCGGCGGAAGGCCCTGTCCCGCTTCTACCCGAAGCCTTCGCAAATACAAGTCTTTTCGCAGCACGATCAATTCTCCTTGAAGGCTGAAGATTGTTGCACCACATTCACTGCTGCCAGGGCCCATGGAATGTGGACTTACGAACCCCGCCAGGGCCGGAAGGCAGCAACGGTAGTTTGCTCGACATCTGCCGTGGTCACCCTGGCCTTGAATTTTGTTCCCATAGGCTCTTATGTCCTATCAAGTCATCGCCCGCAAATACCGGCCGCAGCGCTTCAGCGACGTCGTGGGACAGGAACACGTCACCCATACCCTCTCCCAGGCCGTCATCCAAAACCGCATCGCCCATGCCTACCTCTTCTGCGGACCCCGAGGCACCGGCAAAACCACCATCGCCCGCATCTTCGCCAAATGCCTCAATTGCACCGGCGGACCCAAAGTCGACTTCGACGACAATGACCCGCGCTGCAAGGAAATTGCGGACGGACGCTCCCTGGATGTTTTGGAAATCGACGGCGCCAGCAACAACGGCGTCGAGCAGGTCCGCGAACTGCGCGAAACCTGCAAATACGCCCCGGCCGCTGCAAAATTCAAAATCTACATCATCGACGAAGTCCACATGCTCACGACAGCGGCGTTCAACGCGCTGTTGAAAACGCTCGAAGAACCGCCCGAGCATGTGAAATTCATGTTCGCGACGACCGAACCCGAAAAGGTCCTGCCCACCATCCTTTCCCGCTGCCAACGGTTTGATCTTCGCCGCATCCCCGCAGCGCTCATCGTCAAACACCTGGCCGGAATCGCGAAGCAGGAAAAAGTCAGCGTGGACGAGGCGGCCCTGTACGCGATCGCGCGCGGGGCGGAAGGCGGCATGCGCGACGCCGAATCCACGCTCGACCAGTTGATCAGCTTTTGCGGCGACCACATTCAGGAGACTGATGTCCTTTCCATGTTCGGGTTGGCGGCGCAGAGCCAGTTGATGGACCTGGCCGCCGCCGTCCTGAAGGGCGATGTGGAACAGGCCCTCCGGCAAGTGAACGATCTTTCCAACCGGGGCAAAGATCTGGCCCGGCTGCTTTCGGACCTGCTGAATCGCTGCCGCAACCTGCTCCTATTCCAGGTGTCGCGCGGAGACCTGAACCTGCTGGAGATATCCGAGAGCGAAGCGGCCAGCCTGCGCGAACAATCCTCACTGGCCGATGTCGAAACGCTGACCCGAATCCTGGACGTGTTTACAGACGCGGAGATCCGGTTGCGGGAGGCGTCTTCGAAAAAAATCCTGTTGGAGGTCTCGTTGCTCAAGGCCATCCAGGCCCGCAAGGCTGTGAGCATTGATTCCGTGCTTAAGCGTCTCCAGGATTTGCGGAGGGAATCCCATCCTGGCGCGGCCCCAGAGCCCCTGCCCGCGCAAGCCGCGGCCCCTTCGAAGCACGTTCAGCCGGAATCAAAATCAAAAACGCGCGAGGCGCCGCCGCGCTCCGCGGCGACTGCCGGCGCCGGGCCGGACCTGGAAGAGCTTTGGACAAAACTCATCGATTCCATCGCCGGCGCCAATCGTTTCACGCACTCCTATCTTCTGGAAGCACACCCGGTGTCGCTGCTCAAAGGCGTCTTCACCATCGGCTTTCCGCCTGCCTCCGAGGACCACATCGATCTTGTCAACAACGAGCGTAACCAGGCCCTGCTGCAAACCAAATTATCCGAACTCGGCCATCCCAACGTGCAGATTCGTTTCGTCAAGGCCGCCGCGCCCGCGCGCCCCGTTTCACCCGCCCCGGAAGCCCCAACCGCCGCGCCGGCGCCCCCGCCGGAGTTGAAACCCGCGCCTCCAATCGCCCGAACCGCGCCATCAACCGAGAGCGCCTCCAGCGCCAAAGAAAAACCGGTCCCGGTGCCGTTCAACAAAGCCG
>DASRKU010000246.1:0-6521 GCA_035648815.1 Verrucomicrobiia bacterium
CGGCGGTGGTGGTGGCGCCCCGAGTTGGTGGTTCGTCCTTGCGCTTGCCCTGATTGGAATCGTGCGAGCGGGGGTCCGTGGGCCGGGTTTTTCTTTTCCGCGGCGTTGAATCGGGCATTACGGTCGACGAACCAGACCAGCAGTGCCCCCAGGTGGGGTTTCGTCGATCGATTCTCATTTCGCAGATCGCCGAACGCCTCATCGTCCCCCGCAGTGTCAAGATCATCCTCGCAAGTCCATGGGTCTCTTGCCGATGAGGATTGAGCATATCCCATCCCTCTGAAGACGGCGATGGACCTGCTTAGTTTCTAAAGGCGTCCATGGCGGGTGTTGGCCGCCCGTTGCTGGCAAAGGCGCCCAAGGTGTATCCCTGCCAATGGTCGTGAGATTCAGGTTCCCAATAAAACACCCCCAGGCCCTTCCCCCCAGATACGGACTTTGTCTTGCTGATGATATCAGTGAGAAAAGACTTACATACCGAGGGTGAATCGACGTCCATGCCGACTTCGCTAATCATCACTTCTTTGCCGTATCGTGTTACCATGTCTTCCATGTTGGCAACGCACTGACTGCCAAGAACAGACCAATTGCTGATGCTGGGATAGAGCGACATTCCGATCACATCGTATTTGGCGCCGTTGGCTTTGAGGCCGTCGAACATCCATCTGAATAGGCGGTTATCAAATCCATTGGAGATATGAACAATCACTTTGGCATTCGGGAAAACCGACTTGACGGCATTATAACCACTAGTGACCAACCCGGCAAAATTGCTCATGCTGGCGGACGCCTTGCCGTCATTCCATAACATGCCGTTGTTGGTCTCGTTGCCGACCTGCACCCATTCGGGGGTTACTCCGGCCGCTTTCAGGGCGTTTAACACGGTTGTGGTGTGGTTATAGACGTCGGCATCTAGCTGACTGATGCCATGGCTTGACCACGCGCTGGGTTTGGTCTGCTTGCCTGGATCAGCCCATGAATCGCTGTAGTGAAAATCGATCATGATGCGGAATCCCAGGTTCTTTGCCCGTGCTGCCATCTTTACGACATCGGCCTGTCCACACCAGCCGTCCGGCGGATCTACCCACACGCGGAGCCGGATTGAGTCGATCCCGGAACTCTTCAGAATTTGCAGGCAATCTTGCTGGGTTCCGCCGGAGTCGTAGAATTTGATACCGCCGGCTTCCATTTGAGAGAGCCAGCCAACGTCCGCACCCTTTGCGAAAACGGCGCCTCGGGCGCGAAAAGTCGAAAGCAGAAAGAGCGAACCAGTGAAGAGAGCCTTCACCAGAAAAGGGGCCAAAATTCTATGGTTCAACAGGGAGCTCATGTAAGGGAGAGGGTTTGGCGGACGCTCAGCGACGGTGTTTGATGATTCTTTTGGGGTGACTGGGTCTCACAAAGGACGGATTATTCGAGAGGACGGCCGCCCCACAGGGAATAAGGACAGGCGGCTGGATGGGAAAATACATACCGGTGAGAAGACAAATCCAGCGAGCGGGACATCCCAAATATCTTCTGTGCGGAGCCGTTCGATCTCCTTGCAGAATAAGCGATTTACCGATCTGCTTGCTCCGCTATAGGACGCAGGGAAAATTGGTTGGCGCATTCAAAGAAAACAGTTTGACTAAAGATAATACAACAGACATCCGAGGTAATGTCGTGTAGATTCCGGTGTCAAGACTGCGACCGTTCTTGGCCGGCGGTTCTTGAAAAACGTCAACACTGCGCAACATCCAAACTGGGCCCAGATTCCCGGAATGTTTTGCATGCCCTCTGCCAACAAACCGAAACCCCCGCGCCTTTGCCGGGTTGGAAGATGCGAGAGCTTAAGAGCAGGCGAAGCATGCGGGCTGCTAACGACCCAGCCGCGGTGACGGCAACAAGATATCACACGATAAGGAGCCTGGGGAATCGGCCGACCGAAGCGCCTCTCCTTCTTACCGCACGATGAAAACTTCCACGGACAACCCATTCCTCGCAGTCGCCCGATGCGTCGCGGTTGATGTATCGCTTTTTTGTCTATCATCCATCGGGACGCTCAAAGCTGGAGAGAATCCCCGGCCAGAATGGCAGGATCCGACACGACAACACGAGGGAACTGAGCCGCCGTTTGCGACCATGGTCGTGTATGCAGATGCGGATTCGGCACGGACCCTCAATGAGGACAAATCGCCGTTCACCCGGTCTCTTAACCGCGATTGGAAATTCAATCGGGCTGCCAGACCCGCCGATCGAGTGGTGGGTTTCTGGAAGCCCGATTTCGACGATACGGCATGGAGGACCATTCGCGTGCCGGCCAACGTCGAAATCGAGGGCTACGGTGTTCCCATCTACACGAACATCACCTATCCCTGGAAAAAGGTCACGCCGCCATTCATCGCCGGCGACAGCAATGCCGTGTCGTCCTACCGACGGACGTTCACGGTGCCGTTGGCGTGGAACGAGCGCGAAATCTTCCTGACCTTCGACGGCGTCAACTCGTTTTTCACCGTTTGGGTCAACGGAACGAAGCTCGGTTTCAGCAAGGACACCCGCACGCCGTCCACCTTTCGACTGACGCCGCACCTGCGCGCCGGCGGCGGCGAAAATCTGCTCGCCGTCGAGGTATTTCGCTGGTGCGACGGATCCTACCTTGAGGACCAGGATTTTTGGCGGCTCAGCGGCATCATGCGTAATGTCAAATTGTGGTCTACCCCAACGGTTCATCTGCGGGATTTCAAAGTTGGGACTCACTTCGGGCAAAACGACGGTGAGGCGACCCTCACCGTTTCCGGTGAACTCAGAAACTTCGCGGCCGTCGCGCACCAGGCGGGGTTGGAACTGACGCTGCTCGATGAGTCGGGCCATGAGGTGACAAAGGCGGAAGTCGCAGCCACAGCAATTGCGGCCGGCAGTTCGTTGCCCTTCGACATTTCCCGATCCGTTGCGAAACCAGAGCGATGGTCCGCCGAAGCGCCCAACCTTTACACGCTTTTGCTAACGGTGAAGGACGGGAACGGTCGGGTTACGGAGGTTGTGCCATGGCGCGTTGGCTTTCGTGATGTCGTGATCAAAGACGGGCGTCTGCTGGTAAACGGCATGCCCGTGCTCATCCGCGGCGTGAACCGCCACGAGTTCGATCCGGACCTTGGTCAGGTGATGACGCGCGAGCGCATGATCCAAGACATTGTCCTGATGAAACGGAACAACATCAATGCCGTCCGCACGTGTCATTATCCCAATGTGCCGGAGTGGTATGCGCTGTGCGACGAGTACGGGCTCTATATTGTCGACGAGACCAACATCGAATCACACGGCCAAATGGTCACGGTAAACAACGATGGTACACGTCCGCTCGCCGACGAGCCCGACTGGCAGGCGGCACACCTGGACCAGACGATCCGGATGTTCGAACGCGACAAGAACCACGCCTGCGTGATCGGGTGGTCGCTGGGCAACGAGTCCGCGTTCGGCGAGGCATTGCGCGCGGATTATCATTGGCTCAAGGCGCACGACTCGTCACGGCCCGTGCAATACGAAAGGCATCACAGCGGCGAGGTGACGGACATCACCTGCCCCATGTATCCGAATCCGGCGGCGGTGGTGAGCTATGACGCTTTGCCGAATGCCAAGCCATTCATCATGTGCGAATACTCGCATTCGATGGGGAACAGCGATGGCGACATCTGGGCGTACTGGCGTCCGATTTACGCCGGGGCGCACCATCTGCAAGGCGGATTCATCTGGGATTGGGTGGACCAGGGCATACGCACACCGGTGCCGGCGTCGCGCGGGATCGAGCGACTGGAGAATCCGAAGTCCGTTCCTTTCGATCCGAAGCTGGGCACGTTCTTCGCGTATGGCGGCACGTTTGGCGGTCCGGAGACGGTGTCAGACGGAAACTTCTGTGCCAACGGCTTGGTCTCGGCGGATCGCACGCCCCATCCTGGCCTCGCGGAGGTGAAAAAGGTTTACCAGCCGATCCAGATGCGCGCGGTGGACCTCGAAAAAGGTGAGATCGAACTGCAGAATTGGAATGATTTTCTTCCGGCGGAGGCATGGTTGAACGCGGACTGGCAGTTGGTGGCCGACGGGCGCGTGCTGCAGCGAGGGCGGATCAAGGGACTCGCTCTCGCGCCGCGCGAAAGGAAAAAGCTGACCCTCGGGTTCGCAAAGATCGAACCGGCGGCCGCAACCGAATACTTCCTTGAGGTGAGTTTCACGCTGAAACATGACACCCGCTGGGCGGCGGCCGGGCATGAAGTTGCGTGGGAGCAGTTCAAGCTTCCGCTTGTCACGACCGCGCTCCCGCCGCGGATCGAGACCGATAAAAACCCCGCGCTGGTGCTCGACCAGGAAGGGGATCGGCTCACGGTCAGGGGCTCAGGTTTCTCGGCGGCTTTTGCCAGGGGCACGGGTCTTCTGGTTTCGCTCAAGACCGGCGGTACGGAACTGCTCGATCAGCCGCTGGGTCCCCACTACTGGCGTGCGCCGGTCGACAATGACCGTGGCAACCATATGGCAAGCGACCAGCCGCTGGGCGCGCACCAGTTTCCTCCCACGGTATGGCGGCATGCGCACCAACGCCTCGAAGCGCGCACATTTGATGTTCATGCAATTAACGATCATACTGCGGTAATCGCGGTCGAGGGCGTCGTGCGCGACGTCGAATCGACCTATAAACTGCGGTGGACGGTCTTTGCGTCCGGCGATCTCCTGGTTGAGTCAGCATTCTTACCCGGCGAAAAAGTCCTGCCGGAGATGCCGCGTTTTGGCATGCAGACCACCCTGCGGGAAGGGTTCGACAATGTGATCTGGTTTGGCAAGGGGCCTCAAGAGACCTACTGGGACCGGCAGGATGCGCGGGTCGGTCTCTATTCCGGCAAGGTCAAGGATCAGTTTTTCGACTACATCAAGCCGCAGGAGACCGGCAACAAAGAGGCGGTGCGCTGGATTGCGCTGGTGGATGGGCAAGGTCGGGGGCTGCTCGCGGTCGGGCGTCCCTTGCTGAGCGCGAACGCGTTGCATGCATCGACCGATGACCTTTTCTGCGCGACGCAACAGGAGAATTATTACAGTTACCAACTGCCCAGCCGTAAGACCATTACGCTTGATCTCGACTTGAAGCAACGTGGCCTGGGCGGTGACAACTCGTGGGGGTTGCTGCCGCACGATGCGTTTCGTCTCACCGGCTGGCCGATGACCTACAGCTACCGGCTGCGGGTGCTGCAGGGCGGCGAAAACTTGACGGACACGGCAAAGCAACAACTGGACTAAGGGGCCGGGCGAAACCCCGTCCTGATCGTTGGGTGGCAACGTATATATAGTTAATTATCAAAACGCCCTGCAAGTCATGAAAGCGATCATATCCGCATCTATTTGGCTGGCGAGTCTTGGTGCACCGCTGTTGGCCCAGAATGCCCCAAGCACGTTTGTCGACGGCAGTGGCCTCCTGCGCTGGACTGCTTCCGGAAAGGAAATCACCCAGTTCGGCGTGAATTACACCGCGCCGTTTGCGTATTCCTATCGCGCTCACAAACGGCTCGGGATCCCTATAGAAAAAGCGATCGACGCCGATACCTATCACATGGCGCGGCTCGGATTGGATACGTACCGTGTGCATATCTGGGATCGGGAGATCAGCGACTCGGAGGGCAATCTAGTCGTAAACGAGCATGTTAAAGCGTTTGACTATCTGTTGGCGAAATTGAAGGAGCGCGGAATCAAGATCATCCTGACGCCGCTGCAATTTGGCGACGCGGCCTATCCCGAGGCTGGCGAACCGCTCAACGGCTTCTCGAGCAAGTACGGGAAGCAGGGCTGTCTGGAAAACCGGGAGTCATGGCCCTTGCAGGAACGTTACCTGGCCCAGCTGGTGAGTCATGTGAATCCGTTCACTGGGGTCGCGTATAAGGATGATCCCGACATTCTGGCGTTCGAAATCTGCAATGAACCAGGGCATTTTGCCTATGCGCCAACGGTGGAGTACATCAACCGCATGGCCAAGGCCATCAAGGATACGGGATGCGCCAAGCCGATCTTCTATAACATGAGCCATGGCATCCTCGTGGCCGAGGCATATTTGGATGCCAACATTCAAGGGGGAACTTTTCAGTGGTATCCCTCCGGTTTGCTGGCCGGACATGAGCAGCGCGGTAATTTTCTGCCTTACGTCGATGATTACCCGATCCCCTTCGCCGATAATCCCAAATTCAAGCGCAAGGCCAAGATGATTTATGAATACGATGCGGCGGATATTGGCCGTGGCTATATCTATCCGGCCATGGCGAGAAGCTTCCGGAAGGCGGGCATGCAGTTTGCCACGCAATTTGCCTATGATCCGATGTATCTGGCCCCGTTTAACACCGAGTACCAGACCCATTACCTGAACCTGGCCTATGCCCCGCAAAAGGCCTTGGGCATGAAAGTGGCGGCCGAAGCCTTCCATCGGGTGCCCTTATTCAAGGATTACGGCGAATATCCCGGCAACACGGCTTTTGCCGGGATTCGCCTCAGTTACAGCGAGGATCTGGCGGAAT
>DASRKU010000247.1:0-8426 GCA_035648815.1 Verrucomicrobiia bacterium
TCTTAATCCTAATCTCCTTCGTGCATCCGGTAATCGGAGTTAGCCCTAATTAAGCCCACCAGCATCGAAACGATCCTGCGCAAATGCTCAGATTAGGATTAAGAGAAAGATTAAGATTAGAAGCCTGGGCCGCGCTACCCAAAAAAGTGAAATGCGCCTGAGGCGGGCGTGTCCACAAAAAACGATTGCCGGGTTTGCCGTCACGACGCACCATTCTGCGATGCGCGTAAAATCGATTGGCACCTTGCTTTTGGCACTTCTGGCTGGCGTCGCTGCCATGGCGGCAAACGCCCAGTCGCTCCCTTTCGTCAGCCCCATCTTCGGCGACAACATGGTTCTGCAGCGGGGAAAACCCAACACGTTCTGGGGCTGGTCCAAACCCGGCGACGTTGTTCGCGTGACAATCGCCGGACACAGTTCAAGAGCCGTCACCGGCGCGGACGGCCGCTGGCAAACGCAAATCGAGCCCCCGGCGCCCGGCGGACCCTACACGGTCAGTATTGATGGCGCGCAACACCTGGCGCTTCACGAGGTCCTTGTGGGCGATGTGTGGCTGTGCGGCGGTCAATCCAACATGGAACTGCCTTTGTCCCGAACACGGGACGGCACCAATGCGATCAAAGCGGCGGATCATCCCGAAGTGCGGTTTTTCAAGGTCGCGTCGCATCCTTCCTATTCCCCGGCCACCGTTCCGCAGGGTCAATGGAAGATTTGCTCGCCCCAAAGCGTAGCTGAGAATGGCGGGTTCTCGGCGGTGGCTTATTACTTCGGGTTGCGGGTGCAGCAAGAGATTCACGTGCCGATCGGATTGGTCCAGGATTGCCTGGGCGGAACTCCGGCTGAAGCCTGGACCAGCCAGCGAACGCTGCATCGGTTGAAGGATTTTGACCCGCAGCTTGCCGAGATCGAGCGGCTCAAGGCAAACGGCGGACCCCAATACGGCAATTACATCATGCATTGGTACGATGACTATGACATCGGACTGAAGGGGCAAACGTGGTCGGCTGCGGACCTGGACGATTCGGATTGGAAGGCGGTGCAAATCCCCGGCGGGTTCAAGGAATTGGGCGTGGCGGATGTTCCATGCGTCTGCTGGTTTCGGAAGGTAATTACTCTGCCCGAACTGCCTGACGGGGCTGCGACGATTTTCCTCGGTGTTGTCGAAAAGATGGATACGACCTGGATCAACGGCCATTTTATCGGGGCGAGCGCATGGGTTGAGAATCCTCGGGCGTACAAGGTGGGCAAAGAGATTCTGCACCCTGGCAAAAACGTTGTCGCCGTTCGGGTGCTGAAAACAAAACCCGACGGCGGGTTCCTGAGCAAGCCCGGCGACCTTCGGCTTGTGCTGGGGGACAAGACCGTCGTCCCGCTGGACGGCGAATGGAAAGGGAAACTGAGCGTCGACGCCCGGCCTCCGCACCCCCTTCCAATGGGCTTTGAGAACTGGCCCGTGATGCCGTCGGTTTTGTATCAAGGCATGCTTGAGCCGCTGGCCCCGCTCGCCATCACCGGGGCGATCTGGTATCAGGGCGAAGCCAATGCGGACCGCGCGCGCCAGTATCGAACCTTGCTGCCGGCGATGATTGGCAGTTGGCGGGAGCTGTTCGGCCAGGGCAATTTCCCATTCTACATCGTCAGCCTCCCCGCGTTCATGCATCACGAGAATCACCCGGTGGAATCCTGGTGGGCCGAATTGCGGGAGGCTCAGGCGATGAGCGCCAATGCCGTCGCCAATTCGGCGCTCGCGGTGACAATTGACACGGGTGAGCCCGACAACATTCATCCGCAGGACAAAGAGATCGTCGGCCAAAGGCTCGCCTTCTGCGCGCTGGCGCAGCATTACGACGAGAAAATTGCATATCAGGGGCCGACGCTGAAATCGTTCGAGCGCTCGGGCGGGTCGTTGAAGCTCAATTTTACCCACACGGATGGCGGACTGGTTGCCAAGGACGGCAAGTTGGAGGAATTTTCAATTGCCGGGAAAGATCGTCATTGGCACTGGGCCAAAGCCGTGATCGAAGGCAACTCGATTGTCGTTTCGTCTCCCGAGGTTCTGGAGCCGGAGGCGGCCCGATACGCGTGGCAATCGTTTCCGAGTGCCACGCTGTACAACGGCGCGGGTTTGCCCGCTGTCCCATTCCGAACCGATACCGAATCCACGAAACCCCGCTAAACAGAAGTGATCATCCGCTAATTACGCGAATTGAGGTTAATGCTGTAAAGCAGGATCAACGGCTTCGATCCCGGGTGCGGGTCTGTGCGCAAGTTCATTGACACCCCTGGCGCTGGAAGTTAGAGATGCAGCAATAGGTGGCTTATCAAATCGCCGGTCGCGAAAGTACTCATGCCGATTTCGACCACATGTCAGATGCATTGTGCGCCAAAAGTGGAACGCTCCGTCGGTTGCCTGGTTATTCTCGCGCTCGCATTTTTCACAATGTCATGTTCGAAGAAGATGGTAACTTCGAATTTGCCAATGACGTTCAGCAGCTCCTCCCGGGATTTGGCGCGCACCGTTTTGGTTCCGACTTTGGACACCCCTGTTACGGAAGGAAAGAACGTGATTTGGTGCGCTTCGTTTCAAGCTAGTTGGAAGAAAATACAGCACGCGACAGGTGAGGTGACTTCGATGGAAGGGTCGTCTCTCATCGTGGAACGTTTGAACAATTCGCCCGACGTGAACCCGGAGATACCTTCCAATTCCCTGTACGCGGCTGCCGGTTGGCTTGAGAACGACATTATTTCTCAAATTACCCGCGATATGAAGCAGCGGTTCCCACAACAACCTTTGCCCAAATTTGAAAGCGCTGCGCTATCGGCTCCCAAGGCGTTTGTCTCATACTCCTATCTGGAAGCAACGCTTCTATTTTCGCATGCGTACCATGAAAATCCCCAACCGCTCACCTTCATCGGCTCTGATGGCAAGAGCGCCGAGATCAGCTCTTTTGGCATCTTGCAGGAAGATTCTGACAATTACGAAAAACTGAGGAGTCAGCCACGCGTCATTTTCAGATCCGGACATGGGGCAGAAGACGATTTTGAATTCGCCATAGACCTTTGCGCGGATTCTTCTCCAAACCAGATAGTCGTGGCAAGGATTTCACCCGGGCCAACGCTTGCGGTCAGTCTGGCGCGAGTGGAAGAGTTGGGGGCGCGGCCTCCACTCGATAGTTATTCGCGAACATTCGGAATAACCGACGTCCTGCTTGTGCCAGATTTATACTGGTTTGTTTCGCATCAGTTTTCCGAGATTGAAGGTAAAAGCTTCACCAACACGAAACTTCACGGGGATGTCCTCGTAGGCGCCAGGCAGGATATCGTTTTTCGTCTGGATAGAGATGGTGCGATGCTCAAGTCCCATTCATCTATTTTTGTGGCTTCTTCGTCCCTCACGGCATTTGCACTGGATCGTCCATTTCTGATTTACATGAAAATGCGGGGAGCAAAATCACCCTACTTTGTGATATGGGTTGACAACCCAGAGCTTCTGCGTCAGTGGCAGCGTTCAAGCGACTAATCGAATATCCGAGAATCCGAATCGGATTCCTCTACGCCTCCCCGTCGCAACGCGATTCCGAAAAGTCCATTCCACTCACTTGAGCACGACGTTCGAAAGCACCGCCGTGTCGGACTTGTCCGGTACGTGCGAGCAGAAACCAATGCCGACGTAGAATGGCCCTTCCAGATGCAGGCTGGTCGAGGTGCCAACCTGGTGCATGGGTTCGCCCTTCAGGCTGGCCCATAATGTGAAGATGTCGCCATGCTTCTCGATGCCAATCCGCGTCGGGGCGTCGCCATGACTGCCTTCGGGTTTGATCTTATAGGCTTCTTTGATATTGGCGCCCTTCTCCGGACGCAACGCCAGATGGATCAAGCCCGCCCCGTGCAAGCCGGTCATGACTTCTTTGGAATCATCGTCCAGATCCTGGCGAATCACGAGGACCGCTTTGCGATCGTCGTAACCCTTCGGGTTCGGGAAAGTGACGTCGGCAGCGAGCGAAACGTCTCCCGACATCTTCTTCCATAGATAGCGGAATTCGTCGCGTGTATACCAGATGTTGTAGCTGGCGGAATTGATGGTGTAGCTCTTGGTGGCGGCGTCGTAGTCGGCGCTGCCCGGGAGCACTGGGCCGCCAATATCAGACTGACCGTCAAAGATGCCTAGCGGTGTGGCAAACGTTTTGGTCGGCCGATGATAATCCGCTGGTGGTGGCACCTGCTTGTGCGTCGCGGACCCCGGCAGCGCCCAATCAGGCACGCTGGGGGGTTGCGGTGTTTGCGGAATTTGCGCGAAAAGCATTTGTGAGGCGGTGCAGAGGACCAGGGCTGCGAGTGAGCTTCGGCAGGCGAGTTTCATAGTGCGTGGAAGTATACAGATGGCCGTTTAAGAGATCAATCGTCGGCGTTTAACGCTCCAAGTTTAACCGCGGATTTCGCGGATTTCGCGGATAGGGGCGAAGACAAATGCGCTATTCGTCGTTTTTCGGCCTGACTCAATCCTGGCATGATCCCGAGTTCTTTTCTTTCACCACGCGTTTCCAGGTCAAGGTGGCTTCTTTGAAGTTCAGCAAAAGGGATACTTCCAACCCAGTGATGTTCGGATAGCCCAGCATTTGGGCGAGATGCGTATCAGTAAACGCGGTCACCACCTTCGGATCAGCAATGACCTTCTTGTCCACAATCAGATCCGGGATCAACTCACCAATGAAGTGACCGTGATAGCGGACTGGGAACCTGCGCTGCTGTTCCACCGCATGCCCACGCTCCGACAATTCAATGATCAGTGCGTTTTCATAGAGCTTCTCATCGAGTCCTGGTTTTAGTTCGTTCAGCACGGCCATTGCGGCCCCTATAATCCCTTTTGTAATGTGCTCGTGTTGCATGATCAAATTGTGATCGCAAACAGATCCTATTTCACGGCTATTCTTCTTGTGTAAAATCCGCGCTATCCGCGAAATCCGCGGTTAAATTTTCTTTTCAGTGAGAGAGGGCCGGCGTGAGCGAACAATCCGCAAACCAGTATAGCTGGCCAGGGGTCGTGCCAAGATCGGTAAAACTGATCCGCGCGTTCTCATCAGTCCACGGTCCAACAAACGGGAAGCGCAATTGCTTCCACTCGGTCGACACCGGCAAGTTCAGCTGCGTGTGGTGATCCCACGGCTCGTGGTTTTGCATGCAATTCACCGTGATGCTGTTGGTCCGATCGGACCTGGCCCAGAACGTCAGCTCGTACGCCTTGCCTTTTTCGATTTTGATTCCGGGGTGATAAAGCTGCAACCGCCAGGCTTTGTCCCCTGCGGTCACAACGGTGAGGCGCAACGACGGTTTCTTGTCAGGCCCCTCATTGTTTGACACGGCTTTGCCGGTGGCGCCGGACTCTTCCACAACCCAGTACGCAGTTCCTTTCGCGAAGTTCCCGTTCATCAGCATCTCACCGGGACGTTCGGGCGCCGCGGCTGCCTGGCCGCGGACAGCGGTCTCATCACTGGCAAAGCAGTTGGAAAGAGTGAGCGTAAATAGTGCGATGGCGATGGGGGCGTATTTCATGTTCACGGCGCAAGTGTAGCGGGGACCCGGCAACTACGCACGTCATGATAAGTGGTGACATATCCGGCTCAAGCCACGGGTGTTGGGCGCTGATACAGAGCGATGAGGGCGGCGCCAATCGCCTGGGACAAATCGCCCAGGGCCGCGGGAACAATGCGGAGGCTGGCGCGCTGCGAGGGCCAGATATATTTGTTGGCGCTTTCGCGAATGCCTCTCAAGTAGCGCTCGCGAAATTCCGGCGTCGTCAGTTCATGATCCATCAACCCTCCGCCAATAATCACAATGCCGGCATCCAAAGCCATCGTGAGATTCGCCACGTGCAGCCCCAGCGCGCGCGCCTGAAAATCAAAAATCTCCAGGGCGAGCGTGTCGCCCTTCTGCGCGCGGGTCCGGAGCGATAGCGCCTTTTCCTTGGGTGTGGCGGTGGATTTTGCCAATTCATGGTCCGGGTTCTTCAAAAGCTTTTCCTCCAGCAACCGCGGCAGCCCCGAGAGGGTTGTATACGCCTCGATGCAGCCCCAGTCGCGGCCGCATCCGCAGGGAAATGGCTTGCCAGACACCCCAAGCAAATGCAGCGGCGCCGGCATGTGAGCTGTCTCCATTCCGGCGAGCGTGTCGCCTTCCAGCGGCAACCCGTCCTGTCCCACAAACGCCGAGCCAAGTCCCGATCCCGGCATCAACATCAGCACCGACGACTTCGTGTTCCCGCGCGCGAGCCGCGCCTCGGCCACGCCGCCGCATTTGCCGTCGTTGCCCACAATCAGCGGCACTGCGCGTCCAGCCTGTTTCGCCAGGGCCCGGCTGTAACCCGTGTAAAAGTCCCAACCCTTGAAACTGGGCGGCAAATTCGCCGAGTGATCGAGCACGCCATAACGCTGATACGGCCCCGGAATCGCCAGGCCGACGCCCTGCACATGGTCCCAGGTGAGGGAGTTCTGGGATAGAAATTCGCCAATGGCGGCAATCCAACTCGAAATAACAGCATCCGTGCCCTGGTGGGAATTGGTCGGACGCTGGAGCAGCAGGGTTGTGACGGCTTTGCCATCCGCCCACACTGCGGCCGTTTTCGAAGTCGTCGCGCCGCTGTCCGTCCCGATGAAGATTTTATTTAACAAACTCATGAGGTGAAAAAATCACGGCTGCCGGCCGCAAAGGCAAGCTACTTTTCCACACCAAGCAAACAAAGGAAACGAAGGATTTTGTCCTCCCGGTTCGGGCTGCCAGCATCAGATGAACCTTCGTTATCTTCGTTATCTTCTGGTGCGCTTTTCCGCTTCTGTTTAAAAAATCCTGAGGATAGCTTATGTACGCCAGGCAAATGGCACAGTACAGACTCTGCCCGGAATGGATTTTGTTTTTATGCAACAAAAAATCGGATTCGTCGGCGTTGGAAGAATGGGATCGGCCATGGCGCGGCGGCTTGCTGAGTGCGGGTTTGGGATCGCGGCGGTTTATGATGTCAACACCGTCGCGGCCCAGGCGCTTGGGCGGGAATTGGGCGTCCCCGTCGCCGGGGAACTGCGCGAAGTCACCCGGCTTTCCGATGTGATCATCACCGTCGTGACCGACGACAAGGCGATGCAATCGATTTATCGGGGAGGCCTGTTGAGGCGTGCTAAAGGAAAGTTGTTCATCAACTGCGCGACCGTGACGCCGGATGTCCACGTGTGGGTTGAGTCGCGGGCCGAAAAAGCGGGCGCAAAGTCGGTCGAGGCGGCAATGGCGTCGAGCATTCCGCAGGCGCGGCAGGGGACGCTGTATTTGATGTGCGGGGGCCGGTCTGAAGCTTTCGAGCGGGCCAGGCCGGTGTTGGAGAAGCTGGGTACTTCGGTGCGCTACATCGGCCCCGCGGGACAGGCGGCCAGGCTCAAGGCGCTGGTCAACATGGTTATGAACATTAACACGGCCGGATTGGCGGAAGGCCTGGCCATAGCCGAGGTCCTCGGGCTGGACCTGGGAATGGTTCGCGAGGTGTTTTCGCAAACCGGCGCTGCGTCCCGGGTTCTGGAAACAGATGGGGAAGACATGCAAAACCGGGAGCACGCATGCTTTTTCTCGGCCCGGCACGCCGCGAAAGATTCGGGCATCGCGCTGCGGCTGGGCAAACAGCAGGGGCTGATACTGCCGATGGCCACCGCGGCGAAAAGACAATTTGATCGCATGGTAAAAGAAGGATTCGGCGAACTGGATAAATCCGGAATTGCCGAACTGACATTTCGCGGACGCAGGCCGGGACCTTGATCAGAGGAAACCGGTCTGAGGAGCTTCCTATCCGCGCCCATCCGCGAAATCTGCGGTTAGTCATTTTTGCGCCCCTTGCACCTTTTTGCGGCGAATGTTTTTTGCGGGGTTCCTGTCGCTTTTGCTGCACGGTCGGCTTGAGACAGAGTCTCCTCACGTCGACTTCTACTTTGATTTTGTAGCGGTCGAGGTGACGAGACTCCAATCACTTTTTCTGCGAGCGGACGCCTCCGGCTATTGCTGCCTTGAAATTCCTTCGCTGTCCCCCAATGATGCAAGCATGAAAGCCAGGGCGGCGTTTACTCTGACAGAACTGCTTGTGGTCATGGCAGTCATCGCCATTCTTGCGGCCCTGCTGTTCCCCGTTCTTTCAAGAACCAGGTCCAGTGCGCGGGGAATTCAGTGCTTGAGCAACAACCGTCAGTTAATGGTGGCCTGGCGCATGTACGTCGAGGAATCCTCCGGCCGTCTCCCCAACTCGAAAGGGGGACCGTATCAATGGATGAATGGAGATTTGGATTATAACCCCGCCAACCGGAGCAATTGGGATCCGAGTGTGGACATCATGAAAAGCCCGCTCTGGCCTTTCTGCGGCAAAAATGCCGCGCTCTTCAAATGTCCAGCCGACCCGAGTG
>DASRKU010000248.1:0-8599 GCA_035648815.1 Verrucomicrobiia bacterium
GTTAACGGGCCGGCAGCGCGATATTCTACAACTGATCGCCGAAGGCCAGAACACCAAAGGCATCGCCGAGATCCTGAAGGTCAGCCCAAAGACGGTCGAATACCACCGCATGAAGTTGATGGACTTCCTGAACGTCCATGATGTTCCGGGCCTGGTAAGATTCGCGTTGCGCGTGGGATTGATCCCTCAGGAAAGCTGACCATCAAGGCCATCATGCCATCTTGCAGACTCCCGGCCGTTTACTGGGTGCGATAGAACCGCTTCGGGAAATTTGCCGCGTTGGTGTCCGTGAAATCAAACGAACCGGCCGCTGGCAACGTCACCACGCCGATGACAGTCCAAGCAGTAAGATTTGTCGACGCCTGGATATTATAGGTGCCGGCGGCATGGCTGGTCACTGTCAGAACGACCTGCCTGGCGGGCGCGGTGCGAATCCGCAGCCTAACGGGCACCCTCGGCACTGCATAACTGGCTTCATTCGAGAAAGCGCTCTCCAACCCCAGACTGTTATACGTCGTGGCTGCGAAGAAATACGTCGAGCCTTCGACGAGTCCCGAGATCGTCGCGTTCGTTACCTTGCCGACATCCACCATATTCGTGTACCCATGACTCGTCATGCCATAGTACATTCGATATCCGACTACATTTACGTCACTGCTCGGATTCCATGCCAGAGTGATGCTCTGTGTTCCATGGAGTGGGATTTGGAGCAGAACCAGGAAAAGGATGACTCCAAAAAACTTTGTGAGTCCCTTGAATTTTGAAGAGCAATCCGAGGCCACCTCAGTGCGGCTCGGATTTCGTTCCGAGAGAGTTCGCATGAGTACCGTTACGTCTCAACGGGCGCGGCCGCGACTAGGCCGTTCCTTGCGGCCACTGGGAAAACCCTTGGTTGCAGATTGGAAGTGTGAGCCTGGGACCAGCGAAGGTTTAAGCGGACGAGTCCGAACAGTTCAGACTATGTGGGGTAATCCGGGAGAGAAACCCACCCATTCTCCGAAGATGCCATCCTCCTACGGGGTTGAAGATGGATTGATGCGCGTTTCTACGACTATGCCACGCCTGCGGCGTTGAAGATCGGTGAGCATCGCAGGCGCGGCATTTTTGTAGAACCCGATGCCTGGATCTTCACTGCCGGCACGGGAACCGGGGGACCCAGAACTGGCTCCCGCGGACCGTGCTGTTTGTGCTGGTGGTCAAATCTTGCCGAGTAAAAGCAAGATGACTAGAACAACTAAAACCAAACCCAATCCGCCGCTCGGATAATAACCCCAGGACCGGCTGTGCGGCCAGGCAGGCAGGGCGCCGACCAACATCAACACGAGCAGTACCACTAAAACGGTTCCTAACATATTCTTCCTTCATTGAATGAATGGAATCAGCCGACCCGGTCGTGTGCTATCTCACTTCCCATTTGGTTGATCGTCTGCTTTCCATGACAAAAAAAAATACCCCGAAAACCGTCCGAGCGCCATTGGGGGTTCCCCCGAGGCTTGTGCCGGACGCCAAATAAAAATCAACTGGAGTCTCCTCACGTCGACTTCTACGGGAGGGGTGACGATTGTAGAAGTCGAGGTGACGAGACTCTCTCTCAATCAGGTCGCCTGCGGATCAGCCAGATTCTGTTGCCAGCTTGGGTTAACCCTATGGCGCCCTCAGGGCGAGTGTCACGCCCTCGCGCTGCAGGAGGATGGCTTCGACGCGGGGCACATACATTTGCGTCTCGGCCGGCAGATGTTCGGCGATGGCATCGTAAGTGCGCGCGTGATGGCGATCCAAAAGTTTTTGCACCGTGCCTTCACCGGCGTTGTAAGCGGCCAGGGCGAGCCGCCAGTCTTTGAAACGGTCATGAAGGTATTTCAGATATCCGGCCGAAGCGGACGCGCTCGGTTCCGGTTGGAATCGTTGATCGCGCGGCCACAGGGAAAGGCCGAACCGTTTGGCCGTGTCCGGCATCAATTGAAACAATCCCGCAGCTCCCTCCGGACTCCGTGCCCGACGGTCAAACGACGATTCCACTTCCGCCACCCAGACGAGTTCGGGCGGCACGTGTTGAGCGGCGAAAATCGGCTTCAACTCCGGCACATATTCTTTCGCTGAAGCCGGCCATGGACCTCCGGAAACTTTTTTCGTCCAGATCTCACGTTCCCTTTGAGGGGAGGGATTGGGAATCGGTCGGGGCGGCTGGTTGGTTTCAGTTTTTGGCGATGGCATCGTGAGCCGGATTTCGTCAGCGACATCCAGGTAATCCATCTGCGCCTTGAGCCACGCGGCGTATGGCCGGGTCTCCTCGCGGCTTTCCAGCAACGGCAGGATGGTTTGAGCCGTTTGTCGCAGCGCTGCGATATCCACCACGTAGTCGCCTTGAAAGCGCCGCCGCGCTTCGCGAAAAAATTCCTGCACCGCGCGTTCGTCAACTTCGGGAAGCGCATTGAGAACGTTTGTATCCAGGTTTTCCTGCATCCATTGTTGCGCGCTTTGAATCAGTTCCGGCATTGAGACAGCGTCGTCATCCGCCCGCGCAACATGGGAGCCGGCTGCAAAGAGCCCGAGGATCACCGCCCCGTGAACCATCAAGTTTGCTGTCATGGAATTCTACAAATATACCACGCCTACGGCGTTGAAGAACAGTGAGCGCCGCAGGGGCGGGAGCTTTGTAGCGCCGTAGGCGCGGGATCTTTGTAGAACCCATCAATTCTCCGAATATGCCGCCCCTCCGGGGCTGACGGTTTATTGATTTGGGATTCTACAAATATGCCACGCCTACGGCGTTGAAGTGGGCTTGCGGCGGAAGCTCTCGCGATCGTCGGCTTCAAGCCAGTCGAACGTGGTGTTCATCTGCGGATTCAGTCCAAGGTGAGAGCAGCTCTCAATGAAGTAAGAGCGTTTCTCCGGATTGCTCATCAGGCTGCCGGCTTCCGTTTCATCGGACCAGGCCTTGATTTCAACCGGAGTTTTCGCCGTGCCGTTCACCTGCAACCAGGCGCCGACGTCTTCATAGCTCGTCGCAGCCTGCACGGCAGCCTTGAATTGCTCGCTATTGATGCCCTTAAAGCTGAAAAGCATATTGTCGAGCGGACAATCGTAACGATAATCGCCCAAGGTTCCCGCAAGGCTGGCGCGGCATTTGTCCACAGCACGGCTCACTAGCGCGAATCCGGCGACACGCTGGCGGGGGCTATGGGGAGGTTGTTTGGCCAGGTCCCTGGCAATAAAAGGCGTGCTCATATTTCACATTCTATTTCCCGGTTTTGTGCGCGGGGACGGCCCGATCTTTTTTTCGTTTGCGTTGATGAGGGGTAAATGTTCGGCTTTGGCGAGATGCGCCGTTTCCGGCGAACTCGCCACGTTTAACACCGAATTTCTGCCGCCAAATGGATTGGGCACGGATTCTTTGGCTTTCGGATCAGGCATCCATTGGCCGTCCACTACAAGGCAGTACTCATAAGTCCCGGGCGCCAAAGCCGTTTCCTTCCACCAGTGCCCAACGCCGGAGGAATGCAGGGTTTTGCTTTCGGGCTGCCAATCATTGAACGTTCCGGCGATGCAAACGGTGGTGGCTGTCGGATGAATGAACTCAAAGCGGACGGAGACGAGCTGAGGCCCGAGGCCTGGGCCGTTGTTGTGGTTGTTATTGTGTTTCATGGTTGATCGAATGTTAATTGTCGCTTCTCAAACAATATTGTATTTGCAGGTATCGTCGCCGCATCATCGGCGATCGTTGTCATTGGTTTGTCATTGGTACTTGGACGGCGCGCTCTGCCGGCGGACAACGGCGTGCGCGTGAAAAACAGATTTGACTGTCGCCAACAGCTCGTCGACCGAGAAGGGCTTCATCAGGGTTGCATCCGGCAATAACCATGGATTTTGGGCCAATTCCCATGCGGGCAGAATTCCAGTGGCCAGGATGACCGGCAAAGCCATACGGGTGGCGCGCAGCTTCCTTAGCAGTTCAATTCCAGTCACCTTCGGCATCCTGTTGTCGGTGATCATAAGATCGTATCGGTTCGCGTGGAGCGCCTGCCAGGCGACAGCCCCGTCTTCAGCAGCATCGACGGTGTATCCGGATTGACTCAGCGCCAGAGCGCTCAGTCGGCGGATGCCACTGTCATCATCCACGACGAGAATCCTTGGACTGATAGGAGATTGGTAATCTCTTGTGTTGTCCGGATCTCCAAATGGCGGGTTCTTGTGATCTATCATCTCAGAACAACCTTAGTCGTGTATGAGAGGTGTGACAGGACGGGGTTAACCGTGGGGGATGTCCCCGACGAAGCGATGTCCATGGTTGCGGCTTTGCCGCGCTGGGCACCGTGGGGGAATTCCCCCTCTCGTTTAGGGGAGGCGCATGTCTTACTATGCCAATGTCAATTCCAAAGTTACAACCAAAACAAGAGACCGCGTCCTTTCAAGAGATTGGGAGCACGCCTCGGTTTCGGTTGAAAGGGCCGAAGTAAACGAAGATCTTCGAAAGCAATACTGGCTATGAAGCACCATGGCAAATTGATGGCAGCAGCTCTGCGAGATCCCACGATTGTTCCACATCGAATCCTCGTGATTGATGGTGATTGCGACATTCGGCGCCTATGTACCGACGTGCTGGATGGCTTCGGTTATCGCGTGGACGTCGCTTCGAACGGGGAGACTGGCTGGGAGGCGCTCCGTACAAATCAATACAACCTCCTGCTCACCGAGGAGGCGTTGCCAGGAGTGTCGGGCTTGGAGTTGGTCGGAAAGATGCGGGCTGCGCACGTGGCATTGCCCGTCATCATGGCTTCCGAGCGCCTCTCCGAGATCGTTTGTGTTTCAAAATTACCCGTTCACCAGCAGCGATGGAATCGTTCCCTGAAGGTTGCTGCCATCGTCTCCAAGCCTTTCACAGTGGACGAGCTCCTGACAACCGTGAGGACGGTTCTGCAAAAGCCTGCCTTGACGCCGCATCAAACATTGGAGCATAGCCGAGTTACCAGGCTGGCTTTGGAATCAAATTCAATGGGCAATCGACAAAACTCCGGGGAATACTTCGCCGACTTGCTCCTGAAATCATTGTATGCCCCGCTGAAGCCAAGCGCAGATGGAGCGCACCTGCGCAGATTAAAGCAGCTACACGGCGCCGAATAAGATCGCTCCAAAGTTGGCCGGTGTGGCAGAACGGATTGTCATCACAGCGAAATGCGAGGTCGTGCGGGGAGTTTTCGATTCCATCCCGTGCGACGGAAGCATGATGAAATAATTTATGAAACCCAATATTGAACTCTCGGAAAAAAGCCGTAGAGACACTGTCATGGGTCTTAACGCGCTGCTGGCCGACGAATTCGTACTCGGCACCAGCACGCGCAAATGCCACTGGAACGTCACGGGCAGGCACTTTCATGATCTGCACGAGCTGTTTGACAAACAGTATGAAGCGTTGGACGGAATCGTGGATGACGTGGCCGAGCGCGCGCGGGCGCTGGGGGGCCATGCCATCGGCACACTCTCTGAATTCATAAAGTTGGCGCGGCTGAAGGAACATCCAGGAGCATACCCGGGCGCCACGGAAATGGTCGCCGAGTTGCTCGCCGGGCATGAAAAGGTGATTCGTCGCCTGCGTTTGGATGTTGCGGCGTGCAGCGGGAAGCTGGGAGATGTCGGCTCCGCGGATTTCCTCACCGGTTTGATGGAGAGACACGAGAAAATGGCATGGATGCTTCGATCTTTTCTTGAGGAGAAAAGTGACGGGCAAGCCAATGGTGCGGTCAGTTCGTTAACTTACAGACGAAAATGAAGAGCACACCCGTGTCACATCTGAACGATGTGCATTCCTGCCGCTGCGAGTTTCTCATGATTCGCATCCGTCGCCATCCGCAGAGCCGAATGGTCTGTGGTTCGCGCCAGAAGGCAAATTGTACAAAATTCAGATGTGACCTGGGGAGACTGGAGTCATTTCCGCTGTGTTGCGGCTAAAACGCGGCCTTGAGCCCTTTGCGATACTACTCAAACGCCGCGCGGCCCGCCCTCGTCAACCGCAAGAGGGTCTGGGGCACTTTGCCGCGATAGGTCTTCTCGATCTCGACGTACCCAGCCTCCTCGAGTCGCGCAAGATGGCTGGACAGGTTGCCCTTGTTCATCGCGTGCCTCCGTGCGAAGAGCAGCACGCATGTGAAACCCGCCGCAATAACCGCGGCAATGACAAAGCTGAAGACAACCCCCGTCCACCAGACTTTTCCGCCGCCGGAATAAGCGACATACCCGGTGCGCGGCCAGGTGATGTGCTTCCTGATTGCTTTTCCACCCCCGTAGCCCAGCGCCAGCGCAGGGACCAGGATCAAGTACATGAACAAGATGCTGAGGAACCCGTGCCTCCACATCGAAGTGGCCGGCAGGGAAGCCTGCGCGTAGCCAATCAGCGCAACGCCAGGCAACATTCGAAACAGGCAGCTCTCCTCCTTGAATCGCGGCTCCCAGCCGCAGGTCGGAGCTGAGCACGAAACCCTTGAACGCTGGAGTGCGTGCGCTTCAGCGCCGCTGTGCGTTACGCCGCGACGCCAGAGGATGAACCGAAGGCAGAACAATTCCTGCTGGTTTTATAAGCGACAAAGCCGGTGCCCTTGGCTAATAGTCTGCCTGTGACGAGTGGGATCAGGTCGAATCCCGATTGCGATGAAACTCCAACTCATTGACTGGCTGATCGTCGCGGGGTCTCTGCTGATTTGTTTTGTGCCGGCGCTGTTCTTCGGCAGGCGCGCGGGCAGGAACACGTCCGAATTTTTCGCGTCCGGACGTTCCGTGCCCTGGTGGCTGGCGGGGCTGTCCATGGTGGCCACCACTTTCAGCAGCGACACGCCCAATTGGGTCACGCAACAGGTCCGCCAATATGGCGTCGCCGGCAACTGGCAATGGTGGGCCTTCGCGCTCACAGGCGTCGCGACCGTTTTTTTCTTCGCGCGACTCTGGCGTCGTTCCGGCGTGATGACCGATCTGGAGTTTTACGAACTGCGCTACTCCGGCAAGGCGGCATCGGTCGTGCGAGGTTTCCGCGCCGTCTACCTGGGCCTGGTTTTCAATTGTTTCATCATGGGCATGGTGACCCTGGCGGCATGCAAGATCGCCAACATCCTCTTTGGTTTGCCCGCCTGGCAGACGATTCTGATTTGTGGCGTGCTCAACGTCCTCTTTGCCGCGCACTCCGGACTCTGGGGCGTCCTGGTCATCGACATGGTGCAGTTCTTCATCAAAATGACGGCGGTGATCGCCGCGGCCTGGTTTGCCTTGAAAGCGGTTGCCCACCAAACCGGCGTCGGAGAAAGCGCGTGGGCCGGGTTGCACAAGCTCGTCAGCACGCTCGGTTCGCAGCAGGTCAATCTGAAGGATGGAACGCCGGTGTTGTCTGCCATGGATGGCACCGGACAGCCTGTCCTGAACATGCTGCCGAACTTTTCGATGAGCGAACTGGCGCTGATGATCTTCATCATGCCCATCGCCATCGGCTGGTGGGCAAACTGGTATCCGGGCTCCGAACCGGGCGGCGGCAGCTACGTCGCCCAGCGGATGCTCGCCTCGAAATCGGAAAAGGATTCGTTGGGCGGCACGTTGTTTTTCAATCTTGCGCATTATGTGTTGAGGCCATGGCCGTGGATCATCACCGCGCTGTGCTCCATCATTATTTTTCCGCAGTTGAAGGATATCCAGGCCGCGTTTCCAAATGCCGATCCGAATCTCATCGGCCAGGACAGCGCGTTTCCCGCGATGCTGAAGTTCCTCCCGGCGGGCTTCGTCGGGTTAATGGTCGGTGGTTTGATCGCCGCCAATTCGTCCACCATTCTCACCCATCTCAACTGGGGCTCGTCCTACCTGGTGCATGATTTTTACCGGCGCTTTATAGCCACAAAAGGCACCGAAAGGCATTATGTGAACGTGGGGCGCCTCTGCACGGTCGGACTCTACATCGTGGCGGCGCTGCTTAGCTATGTGCTCCACTCGGCCCAGGACGCCTTTGAAATTCTTATCTCGATCGGGGCCGGCACGGGGTTGCTGTATTTGCTCCGTTGGTTCTGGTGGCGCATTAATGCCTGGTGCGAAGTGGCGGCGATGTTCAGCTCATTCACAATTTCGGCCCTATTTTTCGCAATGAAAAAAATGGGCCACCCGCTGCCGTTTGCGGAGTCGGTCATTGGTTCGGTGGCGTTCACCACGCTTTGCTGGATGGCGACCGCGTTCCTCAGCGCGCCGACCAGCCGCGAACGGTTGATTTCATTTTACAGGAAAGTGCATCCCGCCGGGCCGGGGTGGACCAGGATCCGCAAGGAAGCCGGCGTGTCGGAGAGTGAAGCCGCGCTGCGCGGCGATCACATGGGGATGGCGGCGCTGGGCTGGATTTCCGGCTGCCTGACAATCTGGTCCGCGCTCTTCGCGATCGGCAACTTTCTTTACGGCCGGCTCGCTTACGCGTACACGTTGAGCGCTCTGTTTGTGGTGAGCGGCCTGGTGTTGCTCCATGTGACCAAAACATTGTGGGATAAAAAGCCTGGCTCGGCAAAAGGATAGCTGCAATTCCTTAATTTGTGAACATCATCATCATTGCAAGTCTTCTCAACATGCTTGCCGCAAGCGGATTCGC
>DASRKU010000249.1:0-3895 GCA_035648815.1 Verrucomicrobiia bacterium
GCCCAATAATGGACCCGGGCGCGACGGCAGCGTCGCGCCCGGGTCCATTATTGGGCCGCGGTTCCGGGACGCTCTCTTTGCCGGGCTTGGCTTTAGGCTTTCTGGTGGGTCTTGACATAATTCGATAGCATTAAAACTGAAATCGTTACAATTGGTGATGACTGCAAACCCTGAATACCGGATCGATGATCAACGATTTGATTAATTCAAATGGGATAATTACCAACCGGCAGTCCTGCAAGTCTCTGTCCTGCGATTCAATACGGCAAGGGAAATCTTGCAGTGAGTTCCCGAACACGTTGCCGCACCCGCATCGGTGTGTCAAGGTTCTTAATATCGAGCAGCACTTCGCTGATCATGTCGGCGATGGCCGCCATATCCGTTTCAGTCATTCCGCGAGTGGTGACCGCGGGCGTGCCCAGCCGAATGCCGCTGGCCTGGAAGGGAGAGCGGGTCTCGAAAGGAATGGTGTTCTTGTTGACGGTGATGCCCGCGGCGTCGAGAGCAATCTGGCATTCTTTGCCGGTCATCCCGCGCGCGCCAACATCCACCAGCATGAGATGATTGTCGGTCCCGCCGCTCACCAGCCGGAAGCCGTTATGCCTCATCCCCTCGGCCAGCACGACGGCGTTCTTCAGGATTTGCTCCTGGTAACCCTTGAAAGAGGGCTGCAGCGCTTCGTGAAAACAGACCGCCTTGGCGGCGATCACATGCATCAGCGGCCCGCCCTGAATCCCGGGGAAAACCTGTGAATCGATTTCTTTCGCGTGCTTTTCCCTGCAAAGAATCAGCCCGCCCCGCGGCCCGCGCAGGGTCTTGTGCGTCGTCGTCGTGACAAAATCAGCGTGCGGCATCGGACTCGGGTGCAGCCCCACGGCGACCATGCCGGCGATATGCGCAATGTCCGCCAGCAGCATGGCGCCTGACTCGCGGGCGATCTCACCCATCCGCGCGAAATCAATGATGCGAGGATACGCGCTGGCCCCCACGGTGATCATCCTGGGTTTGTGCTCGCGCGCCAGGCGGGCCAACTGGTCGTAATCAATCCTCTCGTCCTGCTCCCGGACGCCGTAATGGACGATATCAAAGAATCTGCCTGAAAAATTGGCCTTGTTCCCGTGCGTCAGGTGTCCCCCGTGCGTGAGATCCATCGTCAGCATCTTGTCCCCCGGCTTGAGCATGGCGAAATAAACGGCCATGTTCGCCCCGCTTCCCGAATGCGGCTGCACGTTGGCATGCTCGGCGCCAAAGAGCTTGCGCGCGCGCTCGATCGCCAGGTGCTCAACCACGTCCACATTCTCGCACCCGCCATACCACCGCTTGCCCGGATAACCCTCGGCGTACTTGTTCGTGAGGACCGAGCCCTGGGCCTCCATCACCGCGGGGCTGGTGAAATTTTCGCTCGCGATGAGTTCGATGTTTTCCTGCTGGCGCGTGCGTTCGCGATCGATGGCGTTCGAGATTTCGGGATCAACCATCCGCAATCTTAAATCTCGCCGGACAAATGAAGTTTCCATTTTGCTGATTCTTCGTTCATGCCGGCCGCCCTCAAAACCTGCGGTGAGGAATACCTGGAGGATTCGCTGCGCCAGTTCGGGCGATGTGGATTGTGCGGCAAGGCACAGCACGTTGGCGTTATTATGCTGCCGGGCCAGGGCGGCCATGCGTTCATCGCTCACCAGGGCCGCCCGGATGCCCGGAACCTTGTTGGCGGCGATGCTCATGCCCACGCCGGTCGTGCAGACCAGAACGCCCAATTGGGTCTTATGCTGCGCGACGCTCTGGCCGACCGCCTGGGCGAAATCCGGGTAATCGCTCGCTTCGCGCGAATTGGATCCAAAATCGGCAACACTGACGCCGCGGTGAGCCAGAAATTTTTTCAGCGATTCTTTCAAATCGTAGCCGGCATGGTCCGCTCCAATCGCCACCGCAGCCAGTCGGCTGCTGGCCAGGCCTACGGCGGTCCCGTCGTTCTGCTCGATAAACTGCAGCAGCGACGCGATCCCCTGCTCGATCTGGTCGCGGCAATTCATGTATACTTCGTACGATCCCCCGATAGGGTCGCTGATGTCCTTTTCGAACCGATCGAGTGTTTCGTCGAATTCCCTGAGCAGAAATATTTTCTCGGCAGCTTGGGGATACAGGAGCAGGACCGTATCGACGTGGCTGTGGGTCATGCCAAAAATGTAATCGGCCTGGTCGATCATTTCAGGCGTCAGCATGCAACTGCGCAGGTTGCTGATATCGATGCCGAGTTCCCTCACGGCCTGGACGGCGTGTGCGCTGGGAGGCTGGCCTTCCAAGGCGCCCAGCCCGGCGGACAGGACCCGGTAATCGCCGCGCCCGTGGATGGCCTTGCGGAATATGCCCTCCGCCATTGGGCTGCGGCACACGTTACCGGTGCAAATAAACAGGACCGTCTTCATGAATGCAGTTACAAAAATCCTATCAGCAACCAGAATCGTCAACTTCGAACAACGGCCCGTGGCGCAACTGCCAGGCTGCGACACGGCAGGCTCGGAGGGCCTGCTCGATGATAAACCAAAACTACGAACGGCTCTGGCGCACCAATGCCAGTCCTTTTACCAAATCCAAAGCCCGGGCCAGCGCGGGATCGTTCACCGCAGGTTTGGCCGGCTCAACCGGCCTCACAGGCGCGTCCATGTCCAGGTCCCGATCCAGCCCCTCCCGGTGTTCGCGGACAAGTTCCGCCTCGTTCAACCGCATGCGCCGCGAAGCCGCATTGGTGCCGGCCGTGGGCGATCCCAATGAAAGCCTGGCGACCGGCATGGCATTGGTTCTTTGGCCAATCAGGAAAGAGTTCGCGAAATAACCCCGCTCCTCCTCCGGGACCACCGCGACGCTGATGTCGGGCTGAAGCCCCTGTGAGGGCAAAGCCGAGCCGTCCCACAACAATACCGGCGCGACGGCCACTCGAAGCTCGCTGCCGTTGGATAATTGGAAATCCTGGAGGATCATGGCCCGGCCGGCGGTCTGCGAGCCCAGGAGCAGTCCGGCGCCGGTGTTCCGCATTAGGGCCGCCAGCGCTTCGGCTGCACCCGCCGTTTCACCGTTCACGAGCACCGCCACAGGCACCCGAATGGCATTTGTCTTCGCCTGGGACGAAAGCGTCCGGGTTCCCGATTTCAACAGCGGCTCCGCTTTCGCCGCAAATAAATCCGCAACGGCAGCCGCCGCGTCGTAATCATCCCCATCACAATATCGCAGGTCCAGCACCGCTCCACGAACGGTGTTGCTGGATCCCAAATGGGCGTAGGCGCTCCTGATCTCTTTGGCAAGGTCGCCGCTGACATTGCTGATCCGCAGGTAAGCGGTTTCTCCCTCAAACAACATCGCCTTGCTGACGAGGGGTCCGCTGGGAGAGTTGCTGGCGGCCGGGGAATTGGTGACCAGGTACGCTCTGTGCCCTAAAACCGACAGGAGCCCCTGCACCGCATCGCGGTTCAGCTCGGCGTCGCTGACGCCCGCCGCGTGCGTTTTGATGATATTATAGACCTCGCTGAATTCGGGAGCCTGGCTTGCGCCCAGCGCGGGCAAACACAAAGCCACCCCGACAACCGCCGTCCACGAATCAAGAGCCATCCAACGTCGTATCATTGCGGCAACAAATTGCGCGAGCAGACCCCGAATGTAAAGCCGGACAGATGGACAACTGCGCCAGCACATGGAGTGCGTGCGCTTCAGCGCCGCTTTCCATATGCAGCCCATCGCGTAGTCTGACCTCTCGAGAAGGTCCAATCCAGAGCGCCGGTAAACCGGACGCACTCCATGCGCTGGCGCGTTTGCCTTTTGCCCCGGTGCTGGTAGGGCTGCGCTGCGCGCAGCCGGACGCACGCAGCGCGCCCCTACCAATAATTAGCGCACGATCTCGGCC
>DASRKU010000250.1:0-6762 GCA_035648815.1 Verrucomicrobiia bacterium
GTTCATCGAGTTGCTTAACGGTAGCGGAGCCCAGGGGGTGGTACATGAGTTCGCTGATGACGACTGGACCGACGAGGGGATAGGGATTGGGCAGGCCGGAGCCGGTCCGGAATTGTGTGAGTGTATCGGGGGCATCCACGCCGAATGTGCGCTGGCTGAGGGGGGCGAAATCCGCGCCCACGCTGGTGAGGACGCGACCGAACGAAACGCCGTTGAAGGAGGCCCCAAAGGAAATGCCGGTGCGATCGCCGGTTTCGACTCCTGCATTGGCGGCGGAGAGCCAGGCTTCGTCGCCATGCGCCGAGTTGAAGGTGAACGCATTCGTGGTGGCATTATTGAATTGATATTCGTAAATGACGGCATAGCCGCCGGCGGGAATAATTGTGCCGGCAGGGATTTGGTATTTGCGCCGATCGAAGCGGCTATTGCTGAGATACCAGCCGCCGACGTTCACGGCGGACGCCGTCGGGTTGTAGAATTCAATCGCGTCTTCAAGCGGCGGATCCGTATGGGCCAGCAATTCATTGATCACGACATTCTGCAGCACGCGATAATTGCTTTCGCCGGGCGATGCGGATCCGGGGAAGGAAACGATGTTGCGGACGCCGTCCGGCAGGCAACCTTGAGACACGTCTGGAGTTTGCGCGGACAGAGCCACTGCGTCCACCAGGGCGAAGTTCGTTCCGCTCATGGCATACACAAGAATCGAATCGCCTGCGGCGTTCAGGGCGAAGTTCACATGGTTGCGGCCCTGGGCGGGGCTGGCATCGGCGATCCACTTCACGAAGCCGCCTGCGGCGATGAAGCTAAGCGGCGCAGGCAGAAATCGGTTCATTCCGATAATCGAGGGATCATCGGTCAGGGAGATGGCGCTTAGATCGACGGGCCTGTTTGTCGGATTAAACAGCTCAAACCAATCGGAGCCATCCGCAGGGTCGGCCATCCATTCGTTAACGCGCAACATGCTGCAGGAAGCCAGCGCGGCGGCTGGAGCATTGTCAGCACCGGGAGTGGGGGAAGCCAGGAGCTGCCATCGCCCGCCGCTCAACCCGATGGAAAGATCGTCGATTTGGATTCCATATTCGACAGAGTTCACCAACTGGCTTGCTGTGTTAAACAAATAGACTCCGCCGCTTTCACCGTCGAGCGATTCGCCCATGTTGAAACTGCCTGCGTTAGTAGATGCCGAAGATGCTCCGTCGCACTTGATGAGCAGGCAACTGTTGGCGGCAAGGATGATGTTCGCCGGGAAGATCCACTTGCCGGGCTGCGAGGAATTCACACTCAGGCTCATGCCCCCCATGTTGAAGCTGCTGGCGCCCGGATTTCGGATTTCGATGTAGTCCACAATTTGTCCGCCGACGACCACCGTTTGGTTGCGGGCAAGCACTTCGTTGATCACGGGGCCGGTGTAGGCGCTGGTGTAATTGGGGGCCCCGGGACTTATTGAGCCGGGGAAACTGATTACGCTGCCGGTTCCATCGGGAAGGCGGCCTTGCGACACGCTCTCAGTCTGCGCGCCGAATGCGACGGTTTGAACGAGGCTTCCCATGTTGTCATAGAGCGAGATGGCATCGCCGCCCGCGGACAGTTTGAAGTCGAGATGATCCGGCCCGACCCCTTCATCGGCGAGCAACTGGACGTAGCCGAGCGGCGGGAGGAAGGAGAGAGACGTGAGCTGGAAAAGGTTGTTGCTCGTGGCGAGATAGAGGCCTTGAAGCGACACGGGCAGCGTGGTGGATTTATTGAAAAGCTCGAGCCAATCCGACTGGCCGGGCGCCGAGCTTGCCAGCCACTCGTTGATTGCGAGATTGGTGGCTCCACCGAGTGCGACAGCGACGTTGGCGGCGTTGGCGGTAGGGGTGTTGAGCGCCCAGTTCCCGTTGATCCGGCCGAGGGAATAATTGGTCAGTTGCAGGCCGAACGTGAGCGCATCAATACGATTGGTGGTTGCGTCATAGAGCGAAACGGTTTCGCCATGCTTGTCGAGGCTGAAGCCCGTGTGCAGCCCGGGCGTGGTGTTGGTGACGGCATCGCACCAGACAACAAGGTAGTCGCCCGCGGCGATGATTGTGGAGGGGAAGACGAATTGTCGCGCGTTGCCGTCGTCGGTGAGGCTCCAGCCGGCCAGGTTCACGTCGGCGCCGCCGGGGTTGCGGAGCTCGATCCAATCCGGGAAAGTGCCGCCGTTGTTCACGGCATCGACGTTCTCGGCCATGATTTCGTTCAGAATCACGAGCTGGGCCGGCGGAGCGGAGTTTGCGGCGCCGGGCGTGCCGTTATTGGCGGCGCTGGGCTTCCAGTTTGCAGGGGCATCGGGGTTGCCGTTGGGATCGACGACTTCGAGTGATCTTCCGGCGCCGTCGGCTGCAGTCGGCCAGCCGCCGCTGTCACTGTAATCCACGGATGTGATGAGATGGCCGAGCTTGTCGAAAAGAGAGATCCGCTCGCCACCATTGTTGAGATTGCCGTTGTACCAGCCGATTGGATTCACGCCGGCATACCGGGATTTCCAGGCGTTCGTGTCCGTGTTCGACCCCAGAACGGCGCGGGCGCCCGGACCAAGGATCGTGCCCTCGTTGAAGATGAATGTGATCCCGTCGAAATACATTCCACCCAGGTCCACGGCCGCGCCGGAGATGTTTTGCAGCTCGAGAAATTCGTACGTGGAACCGCCGATGGGATTGTACATAATTTCGGTGATACGAACCGGAGAGCCCAGGGCTGCATAGGTGAACGTAGCCTGAGTCAGAGCGCTCCAAGTAGTCCCCTGCCGCGCACGCGCCCTGACCGTGACCGTTGAATTGATTGGGACAGGGCCGGAGTAAGCGATGGCGGAGTTGGAGACCGCCCCTGTAAACGGCACGCGCGGATCCGTCCCATTCGTGGTGAAGTAGAGGGTGCCAGACGGCGCGGTTATGGAGAGTGTGAATCCGACCGGCACGCGGCCGCCATGCTGACTAAAGGTTGGAGCCGTGACGGAGGACAGCAACCCTTCGGAGGTCATCTGGCTGAAGTATGTCGGGTTGCGATCCCGCACCCAATCCAGGATGGTCGTATCCATGCTGGGTATGATCGCGGCCAGTTCGGTTTGCAGCTCTCTGAAACGGTTCGTGATATGTCCTCCGGTGAGGGCACCGCCATTGTAAAAGTGCTGCTGCACGCGGTCCGCCCACAGCAGGCGGAACTCGGGACTATTCTTCAATCTGCGGTAGAGCCGGCCTATTTCGGACCATTCGTTCCCAAGGCCGGCGTCCGTGGTGGTGAAACTGTTGATGTTGGTGGGGGAACGGCCGTAAATGCCCATTCCCCACTCTGAATCCCAAAGCGCGAATCGCCACATCCCGCCGGCCTGGTCCCGACCGGCGCGCCAATTGTTCGCCGGCCAATCGCCCATCCCTGCATATGTGTTCAGCACCAGGTAATCCACGAAGTTGGTCAGGTCCAACCACGCGCTGATCGTTGTGTAATCGGCTTGCTGCGTGACATTCGCAGTGTTGTAGACGTAATCGACCAGCGCCTGCATGTTGTCGAAGGTGCCATCCACGGCTCCCCCACCAACCTGCCACGGAGGTTTGACCACGTCCCACTGGTCGCTGCCTCCGAGGTAGGCTTGGAAGAACTCGGATTGCACGCGTTCGCAAGTGTTATACACGGGCAGAATCCCCGGCTGTGAGGCATTGGTATAGTAGGCGCCGTTGATGAGCACGATAGCCATGTTACCGTGAGAGGCGATTTCTCCCATGTCGCTCGCGAGCCGGCGGTGCAGTTCGTCGCGAATGAAAGGGTTGATTTGTTCATTCATGCCCGCGCGCAGAACGATCCCGTCAAACTCGGTGACGGTCGTGAGCGGGAACAACGGATAATTCAACCGGCCCGTTCCGTAATCCCCACGGAAATAGAGCCGGAAAGAGGACTTTGTCTCCGGGGTGGCATTACCGCGTGTATAATCGCTGCCCTGCACCCGGATGCCGCAATCCACCTGGAAGCCTGAGTTGTCCTCGGGCCTGATCCACTCAACGGACGTGGGTCTTTCCCAGGCGACTCCATGGTTCTGCACATTGGTGTAGGTGGGGCCGATGCCGATGATGCCGGACGGACCCCACAGGTTATTGCTGTCAGTGACAATGGAGACGACGGGCAGCGATCGGAGCGCTTGAGGCAGATTGAACAGGTAACTTTCCGTGAGTGTTTTCGATGGCAGACAATTCGGCTTGAACCCTGCGGCTCTCAACAAGGTCGTGCCCGGGACTGTCAAGGAGGCGGGAAAGACAGGACTGCTGGCGGTGGGCTCCGAACCGTTGGTGGTATAGCGGAGGGTGGCCCCGGCAGTGGGGCAGGAAAGCACCAGCGTGAATGGCATGTTGAAATGTCCGCGGTTCACGTTGGCATGCACCGGTTCCACCACTCCAGCAATGGAGCTCATGCCATTGGCGGCGCCAGGGCTGGGAGCGGCGAAATAGCGCAATATCCCCAACAGGTCGCGGCCATAGGACACGTCGTTGCGCTGCTCGGGAAAAGGATCAAACCCGCTGACCAGTTTTCGGGGCGAATCCGGCGAGTATAATCCCAAATACTCGCCATCAACCGCGAGCTTGAAATTCGTGTGCAGCCAACCCGAGACCGGCGCGCGGTCCTTGCCTGAAGCGAACACGACGAGGTAGGCTCCCGGGTTCAGTGTCCGGGCCGGAAAGGTCCACAGCCCCGGAAGCTCCGGATCATCGGTCAGCGACCAACCCGAAAGATCCACGGCATGCGCGCCACGGTTGTAGATTTCAATCCAGTCCTCCAGATCGCCGTCTTCGTCGGTAAGACCATTGGTGGACAGGTTGGCGCTGAGGATTTCGTTGATGACGAGGTCCGGTGTCGTAAAGTTCGTGTCCAGCGTGTAAGTCCAGGCCCCGCCGGCAAACGCATTGTGCGCGGCGGAAGCATCCGTAATCCCATGTCCGTCAGCCCAGGATACGGAGACGACACCTGTCGGCGGTTGCGAAAACTTGAACACGTAAGGCTGCCCTGCAATTTTCGTGACATTCGTGGCCGGCGACCCGTTGACCAGGAGATCCGACGCTTGCACGCCCAGGACCGATTCGCTGAAGGTCACTTCGATTTGGGCAAGCGATGCGATCTGCGCCCCGGCAGAAGGAAAAAGTTGCGTGACGACGGGCGGCACATTGTCCACCACCGTGTATTGGCAGGTGGCGCCTGGGCCCGATCCATTGAACGCGTTCCCGGGACTTCCATAATCAGTGATTCCGTGTCCTGAGTACCAGGTTACCGCAATAACGCCCTCGGGTTGCAAAGCGAATGTAAACGTATAGGTCTGGCCGCTGCCACTGACGCTCATGGCAGGGTTCCCATTCAACAGCAAGTCGCCTGCGTCCACCCCGATCACCGGCTCGGAGAATGTCACGGTCACTGAACTCAGCGCCGACACGGTGCCTGCTGCCGGACTGAAGCTTTGAACCACCGGCGCTGTTGTGTCCGATATGAAGCTGACATCATCAACAAAGAATTTCCCCAGCGTGTTGCCCGACGAATTTTGAATATTGAACCGGGTCATGTTGGTGCAGCTGCTCAGCCCCAGGCTGCTGAGCGGGACCGTCACCTTTTGCCACGTTCCGGCAAGCGGGGCAGCAAGGGCAACGGCGGGGAGCGCGCCGCCGTTGGTCTCCGCATAAATCTGCAATGTTTGGCCTCCCGAAGTTCCGCCATGGATCCAAAAAGCGAAATCGGTAAACGGGCGCGCGCTCTGGGCGCTATGCCAAAAGGAGACTGCCTGCCACGCGTCAGCCGTCACGCTGATGGACTTGCTGCCGGAATGGACCGGGGTGGAATTGGAGAAATCAACCGTTGCCCAGCTCCAGTTCTGCCATCCGTTTTGGAGTGAATCGGTATAAACAGACTGGTCCGCCTGGATGGAACAGGTGAGGGCGAAAGTCCCCGCCGCGAGAGAGACAACGCGCCTGAAGAATAGTTTCATGGAAGCAAGGCTGTTCGACTTTTTGAATTGGCCGCTCAAAGCCGCTCGCGCCGGGCCGGCGCGGAGCTTGGCAGAGCCATGCTGGCAAAAAGCCGTGTAATTAGCAAATCTAAAACTGAGGAAATCGCGAATAAGCCAATGCGCTCAAGCATTTACGCTCTCCCACTATCCTTGGCTGGGGTTGCGGAATCTTCCGGACTCAAGGTATGAGTTCACAAATTTATTTTCACTGCACACTCGTGAGAGCGCGGCCATCTCTGCGCCGCTGGAGATGGCCCGGGAGTGTTTGAAGGCAGCGCGGGCGCCGTAGAACCGGTCAAAACGCTTTTCATTTCGGGAAAGTTTTCTAAACTCCGTTCATGGCGAAGAAATCTGACGGGGAAGCAGCGGCACTCTGAAAACGGCTCATGAAACAGCACAACGCTCAATGAGCCAATCCATCCCTAGCCAGGTCCTCGAACTCGTTGAGCTTTTCGAGCGCAACCGCGAAACCTACCGGGCGCCCCAATACAACGAAACACAGCTCCGCCATCAGTTTCTCGACCCGTTCTTCAAGGTGCTGGGTTGGGACGTGAACAATGAACAAGGCTACGCCGAAGCCTACAAGGACGTCATTCACGAAGACGCCATCAAAGTCGGCGAAGGCACCAAGGCGCCCGACTATTGTTTCCGGATTGGAGGAGCACGGAAATTCTTCCTTGAAGCCAAGAAGCCCTCCGTGGATATCAAGAACGATGTCACTCCATCCTTTCAACTCCGCCGCTACGCTTGGACCACAA
>DASRKU010000251.1:0-7497 GCA_035648815.1 Verrucomicrobiia bacterium
TTGCCGCGCAACGGGTGCCAGCCTGAAATCCACCTGCTTCTTAAACGTGTTCACCTGCGCGACCTGCACCGTCACCCTGTCCCCCAGCCGAATCACCCGCCGGGTGCGACGGCCCACCAGATGGTTGCGCGCCGGGTCGAACACATAAAAATCATCCTCCACCATCGAAAGCGGGACCAGCCCGCTCATCGCCAGCCCGGTCACATCCACGAAAAACCCGAAATTCCGGACGTCCGTCACCAGCGCCGGATATTGCTGGGGCTGCCCGGACGCAAGCTGGCCCTTGAGAAACGCGAATAACTTCAAGTCCTTGCTGTCGCGCTCCGCATCGGCGGAGTTGCGCTCGGTGACCGAGATGTGCTCGGCGGTTTGTTTGAGCGACGAGGCCGAGCCGGGAGCTCGGTCGAACAGCGCGCGATGGACGACGAGGTCGGCATAGCGGCGAATGGGCGACGTGAAATGGGTGTAGTTCTTTTTGGCAAGGCCGTAGTGGCCGAGAGGCTCGACCGCATACCGGGCCCGCATGAGCGATTTAAGGAAACCGATCTTGAGCGCCGCGCCAATGGGAATGGTGCCGAGCTTGTGCAACAGGCGCTGCACCTCCGCGCGATGGCCCAGATTGCCGCACGGCACCTGGTGGCTCAACACTTCCTGTCGATACTCCTCCAGGCGCGTTTCATCCGGGGCTTCATGGACGCGATAAACCGCGGGCCGGCGCAGGTGCAACAGCCGTGTGGCAACGGCTTCATTGGCCAGCAGCATGAACTCCTCGATGAGCTGGTGCGACACGTCATTCTCGACCTTATCGATTCGCGAAATGCGGCCGCGCTCATCCAGCCGGATCTTCATTTCCGGAAAATCCAGCTCGAGCGAGCCCGCCTTGAACCGCGAGCGCCGAATGCGCTGGGCCAGGGCATGCGCTTCATGAAGCATCTGCTCAATCGGCCCGGCCGGCTCGTGCTGAAGAATGGCGAAGGCTTCCTGATACGAAAGCCGCCGCTGCGAATGAATGACGGAGGAATAAAACTTCGTGTTCAGAATGCGTCCATCCTCGGAAAGGAGAAATTCGACGCATTTGGTCAGACGGTCCACGCTGGGCTTGAGCGAACATAGTTCATTGCTCAACGCCTCAGGCAGCATCGGGATCACGCGATCGACCAGATAAGTTGAGTTCCCGCGCTTGCGCGCCTCCACGTCCAGCGCGCTGCCCGGGCTGACGTAGTGCGACACGTCCGCAATGTGCACCCAGAGCCGCCATTGATCCTGGCCCGCCCGCTCCAGGCAAATGGCGTCATCAAAATCCTTCGCGTCGTCGGGATCAATCGTAACGACTGCGTGCCTCCGGCAATCCACGCGCCCGTCCACATCGCCGGGCTGCACGGTTGCGCCGAAAGAGCGCGCTTCCAGCAGGACATTTCTTGGAAAATGGAGCGGCAAATCGTATTGGCGCAGCACCGAAAGCATGTCCACGCCCTCGGCGTCCGGCGGGCCCAGGACTTCTATAATCTCGCCCTCGGGATTGGTGTGGCGCGACTCCCATTCATGCAATTCGACCACGACCTTGTCGCCGACGCGCGCCGGACGTCCCACATCCCGCGGGGGCCGGACATAAACATCGTGCGGAATGCGCGGGTCATCGGGGATGACATAGAGGAACTGGCGGCTGCTTTGGAGCGTGCCCACCATTTGCGTGCGGCGGCGTTCGATCACGCGCACGACCGTGCCCCCGGCCGGCTCGGGCGCATCCGGGCGCAGGCCCTTCGGGCGCACATCCCGCCGCACCAGCACGCGGTCTTCGTGCATGGCCGTCCCCGTGGCGCTCTCGGCGATGACCAGTTCCTTGAGCCCCGGATCGTCCGGCTGCAGAAAGCCCTTGCCCTGGCGGTTCATGCGAATCCGCCCGGGGATGAGGTCCGCTTCGCGGGGCTGGATATAGCAATTGCCTTTGATGCGCGCGACGCGCCCGGTCTGTTCGAGTTGCCGCAATACGCGCTGCAATTCCTGCTGGCGATTGGGCGGCATGCGGAGCTGCTGCAGCAGTCCCGGAATGTTCAAGGGGACGTAATCCTTTTGCCCGAGCAGGTGCAGAAGTTTTGGTTCGATGTCTTTCATTGAGTGGACGCGGCGGGTTCGGCGGGGGATGGCAGCGCTGCAAGCGCCACCGTCGGGTTGCGTTCCGCGAAGAAATTGCAGGACCATTCTTCGGTGAACAGAATCACGGTTTGCCCAGCCGCATCGGTGGCCAGGCGCGCGCCCGAAGGCAGCATGGTTTCGTCGACGGCGCCTTCCCTGACCCAGCGCAGCAATTTCCAGGGCCCCGATTCCAGCCGCGATTCAGCGCCGTACTCGGCCTGCAAGCGATATTGCACGACCTCGAACTGCAGCGGTCCGACTGCTGCCAGGAGGGGCACGCGCCGGCTGGCGTTGTGGAGAAAAAACGATTGCACCACCCCTTCCTGGAGCAGTTGATCCAGTCCTTCGCGAAAGCGTTTGAACTGCGACGTGCTCGCGCTGTGAATCCACGCGAAACATTCCGGCGCAAACCGGGGAATCTCGTCAAACGCCAGCGCCGGGTCTTCCGCCAGCGTGTCGCCGATCCGGAAATCGGAATGGCCGACCAATCCCACCACGTCTCCCGGGTACGCTTCGTCCACCGTCTCGCGTTCGCGCCCGAAGAGTTTGTGGGAACTGGCCAGGCGCACTTTTTTTCCCGTGCGGGTATGGATCACGGTCATGTCGCGTTCGAATCGGCCCGAACAAATGCGCACGAATGCCAGCCGGTCGCGGTGCCTGGGATCCATGTTCGCCTGCATTTTAAAGATGAAACCCGAGAACCCGGCCTGGTCGGGTTGCAGAATATTTCCATTGACCGCGTGCGGTTGAGGCGGGGGCGCAAGCTGAAGAAAGGCGTCGAGCAGGAGTTGCACGCCGAAGTTATTGACGGCGCTGCCGAAGAACACGGGCGTTTGGTCGCCGGCCAGTATTTTGGCGTGATCGAATTCGGCGCCCGCCCCTTCGAGCATGGCCAGTTCATCCACCACACGCGTGTACACCTCCGGCGCCATGGCGTCGCGGACGATGGAATCGGCCAGTCCGTGCACCGAGACCGGGGCGCGAAAGGCGCCGCCGGGCACGCGCTCAAAAAAGTGCGCCTGCCTGGAAAGCCGGTCATAGACGCCCGTAAAATCCCGGCCATCGCCCAAAGGCCAGTTGATCGGGCAGGCGTGCAATCCGAGCACGCGCTCCAGCTCGTCCAGCAGCGCCAGCGGATCGCGCGCAGGCCGGTCCAGCTTGTTCATGAACGTGAAAATGGGAATGCCCCGCTGGCGGCAGACTTCGAATAACTTGCGCGTCTGGCTCTCAATGCCTTTGCCGGCATCAATGATCATGACCGCCGCATCCACCGCCGTCAGCACCCGGTACGTGTCCTCCGAAAAATCCTTGTGGCCGGGCGTGTCGAGCAGGTTCACGCAATAGCCCCCATACTCGAATTGCAGCACCGTCGAACTGACCGAAATGCCGCGCTTTTTTTCCAGCTCCATCCAGTCGCTCGTCGTCGCCCGCTGATTCTGGCGCGCCGTCACCGAACCGGCCAGGTTCACGGCCCCGCCATATAACAGGAACTTTTCCGTCAATGTCGTCTTGCCGGCATCCGGATGTGAAATGATCGCAAACGTCCGCCGACGGTTTATCTCTTCTTCAAACTTCATGAGTCAATAAGCTTCCCATCATCTCACGCTTCCCGGCTTTTCGCACGATCCGATTTAGCCCCTCGCAATTTCTGGGTGCGATTAAGAGTGGGTGAGGAGTGATGGCACTCGCTGTTGAAGGAGCGCGGCTGTGTTTGGAGGAGCACAGCGACGAGAAACCAGCCGCAGCAGGCTCGATCCATGCAGTGCGCTCAGGCGTTTCGACGTGCTGCGGCTGGTCTTCGACACAGCCGCGCTCCGCGCAAGGGACTGCGTCCCCCACCCACTTTTAATCACACCCGCAATTTCTCTTTTCCGCATTGTTCAATTGCGTATGATCCCGGCTGTTCAAGGCAGGACCACAATCCTGCCATCACCCTTGTGTCGCATGAAAACCATCTGCGCTCGCGCAACAACACTCCTCGCCATGTGTGCCTCCTTTAGCACCGCCTCGTTATCCACCTCCGCCGGGGAAAATCCCCTCGGCCAGTTCGACGCCCAGGCCGACGTCGGCTCTCCCAAAAACACCGGATCCGCCCAATACCGTCAGGCCGAACAGGAGTATGCGCTGTCCGGTTCGGGGATTAATATTTGGGGCGCCAGCGATCAATTCCATTTCCTGTGCAAGAAACTTTCCGGCGATTTCATTCTTCGCGCCCGGATCGAGTTCGTCGGCAACGGCGGGGATCCCCATCGGAAAATCGGCTGGATGATCCGTCCCAGCCTGGATGCCGATGCGCCGTATGTCGATGCCGCGCGGCATGGCAACGGTCAGACGTCGCTGCAGTTTCGTCGCGCCAAGGGAGCCGAAACCGAAGAGATCGTGCTGTCGGTCACGAACGCGGACGTGCTCCAGCTCGAACGCAAAGGATCGTCGTACACCGTTTCGGCCGCGCGTTCGGGCGAACCATTCGTCAGCGCGTCACTTTCAAACGTCGACCTTGGCAACGAGGCCCATGCCGGGCTGTTCGTGTGCGCGCATAACGGCGACGTGACGGAAAAAGCGGTTTTTCGGGACGTGCGCATCATCCGGCCGGTGAAGGAGGGGTTCGTGCCTTACCAGGATTACATTGGTTGCACGCTTGAGATCCTGGACATTCACACCGGCGATTTGCGAATGATTCACAGTTCAAAGCAGCCTTTTGAAGCTCCGAACTGGACGCCCGATGGACGGGCCGTGATTTACAATAGCAGCGGCCGCTCGGAAGGATGGGGCCGCCTGTACCGCTTCGACCTGGATCGCCGCGAAGCGGTTCTCATCAACACCGACTTTGCCATCCGGAACAACAACGATCATGTGCTCTCGTTCGATGGAAAGATGCTTGGCATCAGCCATCATAGCACCAACCACGCCGGGCAATCCGCGGTGTTCACGTTGCCCGCGACAGGAGGCACACCGCGGCTTGTCACCAAAAACACCCCTTCGTATCTGCATGGATGGTCGCCGGACGGGAAGTTTCTTGTTTACACAGGCGGCAGAAATGGGAAGTACGATATTTACAAGATCCCTGCCGCCGGCGGGGAGGAAGTTCGGCTGACAGATGCAAAAGGCTTGAGCGACGGGCCGGAGTACAGCCCTGACGGGAAGTTCATTTATTTCAACTCGACGCGCAGCGGCACGATGCAAATCTGGAGAATGAAGCCGGATGGGACCAGCCAGGAGCAGGTTACCAATGACGAATACAACAATTGGTTCCCCCACGTGTCACCGGACGGAAAATGGATCGTTTACCTGAGTTTCCCGAAGGAGGTTGCGCCCGAGGACCATCCTTATTACAAGCACGTGTATCTTCGTTTGATGCCATTTGCTGGCGGGCCTTCGCGCGTGATTGCGTACGTCTATGGCGGGCAGGGCACCATCAACGTTCGATCCTGGTCCCCGGACAGCCGAAAAATCGCGTTCGTCAGCAACACCGGCAGCCTGGAGTGATCCCGAACGCCTGCTGTCATCTTACTGCTTAGCGAGAGCGCCTTTCCACCGGCGAGGCTCTTCACGCAACACGTCCCGAATGCCCTGGGCAATTTTGGGACCGATTCCGGCCACCACCTGCAATGCGTTCGCGTCAGCCGTCATGACCGCTTCCACAGTTCCGAATGAATCCAGGAGTTTGGCGGCCCGATCCGGTCCAAGCCCTGGCAATGCCTGGAGCACCTGTAATTGCCGCCTGCGCTTGGTTTTTGGCCGGCCCCAACCATGATATCCCGCAGCACCAAACCGGCGGTGTCGCATCATTTGATTGCCGGCATAAACAATCAAATGAGCAGTTTCCACAAAGTCGAGAGAGCGCAACACCGGAAGTCTATAAATTAGGCTCAGGGACACGAGGGCGCCTTGCAAAGCCTGGCGCGTGATGTGGATTCCTTCAAGGTCCTTGCTGCGACCCTCGAGAATCAGGGCTGATAGGGAACCGGATCTTATCATTCGCCAGCTTTGGTGAAACAGGCGTCCATCGATTATGGAAGCGGCGAAGTCCGGCAATGTTTTTCGTTCAAAGAGGCAGTTGTCGACCAGGTAATCGCCCAGTTTGAGCCGCTGGACGCGAGCGACTACTCCAGGCATTTGGCGCAATTCAGCCAGAACCCCTGCATGGCATTCCCGATCATCTACGAAGATTTCCATCACCGGGACGGAAATCCCATTTCCATCTCCCTCAGCATCATTCATTGCCGCCCGTAATCCTTTCAGGTGGGTCGCCGTAGTGACCCGGCCGCGCGCAGCGCGGCCCTACCACTCAATAGTTCCATACCCTCACTGCTTCTGCGCCTCTTTGGTGAAGGCATTCACGGATTTGATCTTCGCATCCTTGGCCGCATCCATGACTTTGACAATTTGTCCGAATGGGGCGTTTTTGTCCGCGCTGATCGCAAGTTGTATCTGGGGATTTTTCTCCACCACGGTCTGCAACTCGCTCTTAAGCCGCTCGTCCGTCACCGGCAATGCCTCCGCCCCCAGGCGCAGCGCGCCTTTGGAATCGATGCTCACAATCAGGGGCGCGTTCTCGTTCGCGCCGCTCTTCTGGGCGTGCGTCGTTTCCGGCAGGGCCAGCCGAAGCGACGGCTGCTGCTTGAAGGTCGTGGTCACCATCAGAAAAATCAGCAGCACAATCAACACGTCGATCAATGCCACGATGATCACCGTCGGGGTTTGCCGGCGTTTGCGAATGAAAAAGCGCATGGTTCTTTGGCAAAGGCAGAACGTTCAAGTTTCCAGCGCCTGGGCCGAGGCTGATTTGGCGTGGTTGCTATACTGCCTGCGGACAAATTCGTCGCACAAACTTTCCATTTCAGCGGCCAACGTTTCGACCTTTTTGGTGTAATAACTCCAGAAAATCACCGACGGAATTGCGATCAATAGCCCCATCAGCGTCGCATTCAGAATCAAGGCGATCCCGGCCGCCAGGTTCCTGGCGTCGCTTAACCCTTCGTGACCCACCTTGCCGAACACCGTCATCATCCCCGCGATGGTGCCGACCAATCCCAGGAGCGGGGCGATTCCGACAATGATCTCCAGGACGACGAGGCCGCGTTCGAGCCGGACGATTTCATGCCGCGCTCGCATTTGCAGGGCTTCCACATTGTCACTCTTGGGCCAGTCCAGGTGTTCCGACGAGAGCATCAGCAGCCGGCTCAGCGGCGAGTCGTGCTGCTCACACACGCGGCGCAACATCGGCACATCGCCAGGCTCGCGGCAGGAGGCCACGGCCGATTCGACCGGCGGGGGCAGGACCCTGTGCCAGCGCAGCGCCAGGCCGCGCTCGACGATGAATGTCAAACCAACCACTGAAGTGATGATCAGCAATATGTAAAC
>DASRKU010000252.1:0-10658 GCA_035648815.1 Verrucomicrobiia bacterium
GGTTGCCAGATCATTCGAGACCTCATCAATTGCGAATGATCCTGACCGGAAACCGGAGTTTGAAATTGCGCTCGAACAGCTATAATCTACTCCGCCATGCCTCTGTCGACAGAAGTCAGATCCACCTGCAATTGGTTATGCACCGGGGACGAGGTGTTTCCGGAAATGCTGGCGTGCATTGATGCCGCCCGGGAAAGTGTTTGCCTGGAGATGTACACCTTTTCAGACGGGCCGCTCGGACAGCAATTTCGCGACGCCCTGATCGCAGCGCGGCAGCGCGGTGTCAAAATCAGGGTTCTTTTGGATGCGCTGGGATCGATGGGGCTGGCATCCGATTACTGGAGGGGATTGATCGCCGCGGGCGGCGACGTGCGACTGTTCAATCCACTGACCTTTGACCTGTTTTCTTTTCGCAATCATCGCAAGCTCCTCGTTTGTGACCGGCGGATCGCATTTGTTGGAGGATTCAACATTGCCTCTGAGTATCAAGGCGATGGTGTTCGGACCGGGTGGCGGGACATCGGGCTGAAGATTGAAGGTCCGCTCGCGGAGCAGTTGGCTGCCTCGTTTGACGAGATGTTTGCGCGCGCGGACGGACGGCGAAAGCGCTTCATGCGCCTGCGCCGGTTTAAGCCTATAGACTCCGTCACATGGCCCACGGAGCAAATCCTGTTCAGCGGGCCCGGACGCGTCCGAAATCCCATCAAACGCGCCTTGCGCAAGGACCTCCAGGAAGCCAGGGAAGTGCGGATCATGGTGGCCTATTTCCTTCCCACCTGGAGGTTGCGGCGCGACCTGGCGCGGGTGGTCCGGAAAGGCGGCCGGGTGCAGCTCATTTTGGCAGGCAAGACCGATGTGCTTCTCTCCCGTCTGGCGGCCCAAAGCTTGTACAGGCGGTTTCTCAAGGGCGGCGTCCAGATTTTTGAGTACCAGCCCCAGGTGCTGCACGCAAAGCTGGTCATCGTGGACGATATCGTCTACGTGGGATCATCGAACCTGGATCAGCGCAGCCTTCAGATTAATTACGAGCTGATGATTCGATTCCAGAACCCGGAGATCGCCCATCAGGCGCGCGAGGTCTTCGACGTCAACCTCACCCATTGCCATGAGATTCAGGCCGAGGAATGGCGCAGGACTCGGACGTTATGGCAAAAGCTGAAACAACGGCTGGCTTATTTTCTCCTGGTGAAGATCGACCCGTACATGGCCCGCCGCCATTGGCGCGCCCTGCGGGACTGAGTGCTACGAAGCGGAGAAGTAACCACGGATGGACACGGATCGACATGGATTTGAAAGGCAGGGGCGCACTGTGTGCGTCCGGCTGCGCGCAGCGCAGCCCTACCTGGTCCTATCCGTGTCCATCCGTGGTTAAAACGAACTGAATCGTTACGGCTAAGGCCCGCTTCCCGGGCAAGGTAGTGAACAGCCCAGTTGCCCGATTTGGTTCGGAGCGTAGATTTGCAGTAAGGTGAATAGTTGGGCTGTCATGGTAATTCTGTTGATGGTGCTGTTTGGGGTGTCGCCGGCGAACCGTCTCCCCTGTATTGACAGATCAAGAGTTCTCTGGGAACACTGGGAACAATTCAAACCAGTATTCCTATGTCATTGGAACTCGAGCTTCAAAATTTTCCCAAAACCATCGGTCTCCGAAACAATTGGCAATGCTCGCTGCGGCCCTTGCGCTCGGACGACGAGAAGAAGTTCCACCAATTCTTCCTGGAAGTGCCAGAATCCGAACGCATGTTCATCAAACATCGCGTCACCGAACAGGATGTGATCCGCGAATGGTGCCGGAACATCGATCTGGGCCGCAACTTCCCGCTGCTGGCGGTCGAAGGCGGCAAAATCATTGCCGACGCCACGCTGCATCAGCAGCTCGGCGGCTGGAAAAGGCATATAGGCCGGGTCAGCGTTTTGGTGCATCCGAAATACCGCGGCCGCGGGCTGGCCAAGGCCCTGGTCAGCGAAATCATGCAGGTTGGCCGGAATCTTGGACTGGAACGTCTCGAGGCGGAATTTATTGGAGAACAGGAAACTGCCATCAAGATGTTCGCAATGCTGGGCTTCAGCAACCTGCTCCGGCTCGATGATTACGTCAAAGACATGCAGGCGATATCGCACGATTACGTGCTGATGGGGTTGAATCTGAAGGTGGACGAGGAATACGCCGGCGTTGGAGGCTGAGGGTCCAATGCCGCTGGAAACATGCCCCAACTGCGGCGCGGAGATCCCATCGAATGCCCGGGCCTGTCCTGAATGCGGGGCCGACGAACGGACCGGCTGGTCGCCGGCGGCGCGCTACGGCGGACTGGATTTGCCCGAGGAACATTTCGATTACGAAGAATTCGTCAAAAGTGAATTTGGCGGGAAGGAGATTGTCCCCCGGGGCATCAGCCGGTTTTGGTGGGTGATTGCCGTGCTGGTGCTGGCGGCACTGGCGTTCTTTTTTTGGCCGTAGGCTCAGGAGAGGGGACAGCTTGTCCCTCTCACCTCACCCGCCCCACTTCCCGGTGGCGAAAACAATCCACGATATGATCGTTCACCATGCCGGCGGCCTGCATGAAGGCGTAACAGATGGTGGAACCGGCGAAATTAAACCCCCGCTTCACCAGGTCCCGGCTCATGGCGTCCGATTCGGCCGTGCGGGCGGGGATTTCCTTGAGACTGGACCACCGGTTTCGGGTCGTTTTCCCGCCCACGAAACTCCAGATGTAACGGTCGAAGGTGCCGAACTCCTTTTGAACTGCCAGGAAAGCCTTCGCATTTCGAACAGCGGAATTAATTTTCAGACGATTGCGCACGATTCCCGCGTTCGCCATCAGTTGTTCAATTTTCCGCGGCGTGTACCTGGCGATTTTATGAGCGTCGAAGTGATCGAAGGCGCGGCGGTATTCCTCGCGTTTCTTCAGAATCGTGAGCCAGCTCAGGCCTGCTTGCGCGCCATCCAGGACTAAAAACTCGAACAGGCTTCTGTCGTCGTGCAACGGCACGCCCCATTCCCGATCGTGATAGTCGATGTAAATGATTTCCTTCGCCCAACCGCAGCGGGTCACGGCCTGGGGCGCGGTTTGTTTCAGTGGAATTTGCGGCGGCATTTCACAGAAATATTTAATCCCAAACCGGGGGATGGCAAATTTTCAAGCGCCGAAAGCGCCACAGCGCCGGTAAACCGGCGCACTCCACACGCTTCGCGCTCCCCTCTGCCGTGGGTTTCGGGCTGGAGCAAAAAAAGCCCGCTCTTTCGAACGGGCTGTGAAAGAGATGGGATCGGTCCGGTCAGGCTTTGGACTGTTCGGTCTTGCCTTCGGACTTCTCGTCGGCCGGTTTGGTTTCCTCCGCCGCTTTGGTTTCGGCCGGAGTCTCCGGGGCGACTGGCAGGTCCACGAACTCGAGGATCGCCAATTGCGAGGCGTCGCCCTGCCTCTGTCCCAGGCGAACAATGCGCGTATAGCCGCCGTTGCGATCCTTCTGGGCGGGGGCGATGTCGTTGAACAGGATTTTTACGGCATCTTCCTGGTGCAGCCGGGCGACAGCCAGGCGGCGGTCGTGGAGGGTGCCGTTCTTGCCGAGCGTCACCATTTTTTCGGCGACCGATCTGGCGGCCTTGGCTTTGGCCACGCTTGTGGTGATGCGTTTATGTTTGATGAGGCTGCAAACCATGTTTGCCAGCATGGCATTTCGGTGCTGGCCCGTACGGCCCAACTTGGCGGTTCTCTTAAGATGTCGCATAAAATCGTTGTGCCGATCAGGCTGGTCGCGCAGGCGCGGCCGGCGCGGCTCAGCGGGTGATCAGTGAGGTGTCTTCCTTCGGCGTCTCCAGCAGGTCCGGCTCGAAACTCATCCCGAGGGTCAGGCCCAGCGCGGAGAGCTTCTCCTTGATTTCGTTCAGCGATTTCTTGCCGAAATTGCGGTATTTGAGCATCTCGGACTCCGTCTTCATCGCAAGCTGGCCGACGGTGGTGATATTGGCATTATTCAGGCAATTGGCAGCCCGGACGCTGAGCTCAATTTCGTTGACGCTCATATTCAAAAGCTTCTTGAGCTTGGTCTTTTCCTCGTCCTGCTTGTCCACAACTTCCTCAAACTCGACGGCGGTCTTGTCGTAACCGACAAAGACATCGAGGTGATGCTGCAGGATGGCCGAAGCCTGGGTCAGGGCGTCGTCGGGGGAAATGCGGCCATCGGTCCAGACCTCGAGCACGAGCCTGTCGTAATCGGTGCGCTGGCCGACGCGGGCGTTTTCCACGGCATAGCGGACGCGAGTGACGGGAGAAAACAGCGAGTCAATGGCGATCACGCCAATGGCCTGGTTGGGTTTTTTGTTCTCATCGCCCGGAAGAAAGCCGCGGCCGACTTTGAGTTCCAGCTCCATCTCGAACTTCTTCTTTTTGTCGAGGGTGCAAATGTGCTGGGTGGGGTTGACCAGTTCCACGTTTTGGTTCAACTGGATATCCGCGGCGGTGACTTCGCCTTCCTTGTTGGCCGACAGGAGCAGGGTTTGCATGTCGCGCGAGTGGGCTTTGAACAAAACCTTCTTAAGATTCAGCACGATTTCCGTGACATCCTCCACGACGCCTTCGATGGTGGCGAACTCGTGCATGGCGCCGTCGATTTTAATGGAGGTGATGGCGGCCCCTTCGAGGGAGGACAGCAGCACTCGCCGGACGGAGTTGCCGATGGTGTGGCCGTAACCGGTTTCGAAGGGTTCGGCGATGAATTTCGCGTAAGTTTCTGTGGCGGTTGCGTCATCTTTGACCAACCGTTTGGGCATTTCAAAACGTCCTAGACGTACTGGCATATTTTCCTTTCAACAATTTTAAGCTGATTTCCCCGGCGTTATTCCCACGCGCCGGAAAAACCCGTATAATTGTTTTGAAAGCGGCTCCGAATCCTGGAGCGGCGCTTTCGCTGGTTGCATGGTTATCGGGAATAAAATTCCACGACCGTCTGCTCGTTGGCGATGGGGTTGATTTCATCGCGCGTCGGAATGCGCATGACGGTTCCTTTAAATTCTTCCTTGTTCAACGTCAGCCAATCCGGCACCGACCGGCTGGTGGATGTTTCCAGGTTCTTGGTCGCCAGCTGGCGCGAAACGTTGTTGTTCTTGACCTCGATGACGTCGTTTACGCGGAGGCTGCAGGAAGGAATATCCATTTTGCGGCCGTTCACGCGGATATGGCCGTGGCCGACCATCTGGCGGGCGGCGGCGCGGGTGTTGGCAAAGCCCAGGTGATACACAACGTTGTCGGCCCGGGTTTCGAGGATCTGCAACATCTGTTCGCCGGTGACGCCGCGGCGCTTGAGGGCCTTTTCGTAAACTCCCCGGAACTGGCGTTCCATCAGGCCGTAAAAGTACCGGAGCTTTTGCTTTTCAATGAGCCCCAGGGCGTAATCGGTGTGCTTGCGGCGCGACTTCGGGCCGTGCACGCCGGGGCCGTAATTGCGGCGTTCCAGATATTTGGTGGGGCCGAACATCGGCACGCCAAACCGGCGGCTGATGCGAACGCGGGGACCTGTATAACGAGCCATACTTTATGAATTCAAATTTAAATTAAGAGTGAAATGGGTTACACGCGCCGCTTCTTGCGAGGACGGCATCCGTTGTGCGGTATGGGCGTCATGTCCTTGATGGTGGTGATTTCCAGCCCGATGGCCTGAAGGGCGCGGATGGCGGATTCGCGGCCGGAGCCGGGGCCTTTGACGCGCACTTCGATTTCTTTCATGCCGTGGGACATGGCCTGGCGCGCGGCGTCCTGGGCGACCTGTTGCGCGGCATAAGCGGTGCTCTTGCGCGAGCCTTTGAAACCCACCCGGCCGGCACTGGACCAGCCCAGCAGATTTCCGTGCATATCGGTGATGCTCACCAGCGTGTTGTTGAAAGTGGCGAGAATATTGGCGATGCCGACGCTGATATTCTTGGAGCCTTTGGCTTTGACGATCTTTTTTCCAGCCAGATCATCGGCGAGGAGTTCGGCCGCGGTGGGCGCGGCTGCGGCGGCGACGGGCGCGGCGGGGTCCGCAGGCTTCTGCGCATCAGCTGCGGGAGCGGCTCCGGGGGCTCCTGGGGCGCCGGCTGCAGCAGGGGCTTTTTCCTTGCGAGGCGCTTTGCCTTCGCCGGGAGGCTTGCCTTCGGCCGCGGGTTTGCCAGGCGCAGTTTCGGCGGCGGGCTTTGCTTCCTTTTTGGAAGGGGCTTTTTTCTTGGTCTCGTCAGCCATTTATGGGTTGAGAGTTGAGGGTTGAAAGTTGATGGCTCATTAATGAATTCCGGTTTTGGCGTTTGGATTGCGGGTGACGCCGACAGTCTTGCGGGGTCCTTTGCGCGTGCGGGCGTTGGTCTGCGTTCGCTGGCCGCGCACCGGCAGTCCGCGCAGGTGGCGCATCCCGCGATAACATTTAATCGCCTGCAACCGCTTGAGGTTCATGCCGATTTCGCGGCGCAAATCACCCTCAATAACATACTTGCCGTCCTGAATCGCGTGCACGATCTGAGAAAGCTGCTGTTCGGTCAAATCCTTCGCGCGAATGCTCGGATCGATTTTAGCGTGCGCCAGGATATCGACGGCGTTGCTGGGGCCGATGCCGTAAATGTACCGGAGCGCGATATCAATGCGCTTATTCGGCGGAACTTCCACACCAATGATGCGTGCCATAAATTCTTAATCTAATTCAAATGTCGCGGTCCCCGTTTAACCCTGCCGCTGCTTGTGCCGTTTGTTGGTGCAAATCACCCGGATCACCCCTTTGCGGCGGATGATCTTGCAATTTTCGCAAAGTTTCTTAATGGATGCGCGAACTTTCATGTTTCTTCGTTTCCGCTTGGGCCACGATCCGGCCACTCGACAGGTCGTACGGCGTCAGCTGTAATGTTACTTTGTCACCGGCCCTCAAATCCGCCCGGTTCGCTTTCGCTTTGCCGGTCAGGAATGCCAGGAGCTTGTGGCCATTTGGCAACTCCGCCCGGAAAATCCCGCTGGGCAAAACCGCCGTTATCACACCTTCAACCTGGAAGGGACTTTCTCCGGCCATGTCAAAACTTCCGGCTCACCTTCGGTGACCAAAATCGTGTGCTCAAAATGAGCGGACAGTGAACCATCTTGAGTTACCACTGTCCAGCCGTCATTCAAGATTTTTACCCCGGACAACCCCGCGTTGACCATCGGCTCGATCGCCAACGTCATGCCCGGCCGCAACTTCGGGGAGGCCTTGCCGTCCACGAAGTTCGGCACCTCCGGCTCTTCATGCATCGAACGCCCCACTCCGTGACCCACAAATTCCCGCACGATGCTGAATCCATTGGCCTCGACATAGGTCTGGACGGCCCTGGATATGTCCGAAATCCGTTTCCCGGGCACCGCTTGGGCGATGCCTTCGTAAAGCGACTTCTCAGTGACTTCCATCAACCTCTGGGCAAGCACGCCACTGCCGCCCACGGCCACCGTTTTCGCCGTGTCCCCGATAAAACCGTTATAAACAACACCGACATCCAGGCTGACAATATCGCCAAATTTCAAGCTGCGCGTGCCGGCAAGGCCGTGCACAACCTGCTCATTGACGGAGATGCAGATGTGGCACGGGTATTTTCGGTAACCCAGAAAGGCGCTTCTGGCACCATAACTCTTAATCCGCTCCGCCGCAAACCGATCCACCTGCTCCGTTAAAATCCCGGGCTTGATAAAAGCCGCCACTTCATCCAGCACGACAGCCGCTATCCCGCACGCCGGTCGCATCGCTTCCAGGTCCCGATCGCTCTTCAAAAGAATCATCTGCTTTAGCGGTTGAACTCTGCTCCTGACTTCCGCCGACCGGGGGTCCAGGGCGCAGACTGGGACCGATCAGAACCGGCCTTTCAACCGACCTTTCTTCAGGAAGCCGTCGTAATGGCGCATTAACAGGTGGGATTCCATCTGCCGCATCGTGTCCAGGAGCACGCCGACAACAATCAGCATGCTGGTCCCGCCAAAAAACTGCGCCACGTTGTAGTTCATCCCCATCCAACCATACAACACCATCGGAATCACCGCGATAATGACCAGGGCGATGGCGCCGGCCAGGGTGATGCGGCTCATGGTATTGTGCAGGTATTGGCTCGTTGCCTGGCCTGGCCTCACTCCGGGGATGTATCCCCCGTTCTTCTTCAAGTCGTCGGCGATCTGCAATTCATTGAACTGCGTGGCAACCCAGAAATACGAGAAAAACAAGATCATCAGCGAATAGATGGTCAGGTAAACCCAATGCCGCTCGCCCAGAACACCCGCCAGTTTCATGAGCACATCGCCAACATTCCTCAGCCCGGTGCTCGCGCTCGAAATCAGGTTCTGCCCGAGCATCTTGAAAATCTGCTGCGGGAACATCAGGATCGCCTGCGCAAAAATAATGGGCATGACCCCCGAATAGTTCACCCGCAACGGCATGAAGGAGGTGCCGCCGGAGTAAACCTTCCGGCCCACGGCCCGTTGAGCATATTGCACCGGGATCTTCCGCTGCGCCTGCGTGATGGCGATAATGCCGGCGACCACTCCGGCCAGGAGGAGAAGCAAGGCCACCGCGTGCCCGAAATTGAGCTGGGCTTCGGCCCCCTGCGGCGCAAAAAACATGTCGTGGATTCCCTGCCCCGCAGCCGGCAGCCGCGCCAATATGTTCACCGTAATAATCAGCGAAACCCCGTTCCCAATTCCCCGGTCCGAAATCTGTTCTCCCAGCCACATCAACATCATGGTCCCCGATGTCAGGACCAGGACCGTTTGAATCCGGTACCACCAGATGTATTGGTCGCTGTACAAAATAAGCCGGCCGATGCCCTGGCCAAAAATCGCTTCCGGATGTTCCCATCCGGCCGCCATGACAGCTCCCTGGATGATGCACAGGATGACCGTCAAATAGCGCCCGTATTGAATCAGCTTGGTCCGGCCGCCGTCTTCGCGGGCCAGTTTGCTCCACGGCGGATACACTGCCGTGAGGAGTTGGACGATGATGGTGGCGCTGATATAGGGCATGATGCCCAATGCGCCAATCGCGCAATTCTCCAGCGCGCCGCCGCTGAACATGCTGTATAGCCCCAGCAATGAACCGGCGCCCCCGCTCTTGCTTTCGAAAAATGCCGTCAGTGACGTCGCATCCAGCCCTGGAACATGCACCACGGCTGTCAGCCTGCAGATGGCCAGGACCAAAGCCGTGAACAAAATCCGCGACTTCAACTCGGGGATTTTGAAGCAATTACTGAACGTTTGGGCGATGGCTCCGAGCATGATTATTTGTTCCCGGATTCAGGCTTGGCTGCCGCAGGCTCGGCTGCCCCAGGCTTGGTTGCCGCAGGCTTGGTTGCCGCAGGCTCGGCTGCCCCAGGCTTGGTTGTCGCAGGCTTGGTTGTCGCAGGCTTGGTTGCCGCAGGCTTGGTTGCCGCAGGCTTGGTTGCTGTGTGCTTGGCTGCTGCGGGCTTCGGGGCCCCGATCAACTCGCACGTTCCGCCTTTGGCTTCGATCTTGGTCCGCGCCGACGCGCTAAAGGCGTGCGCGCTGACCGACAATTTCTTCTTCACGTCGCCATTGCCAAGGATCTTGACTCCTCCAAGCGCCGGGCCGTTAGCCAGGCCGACACTGCGCAGGGCGGCTTCATCGACGCGCGCGCCGTCGTCAAAGGCGTTCAGTGATTCCAGATTCACGGGAACATAGCGCGTGCCGTGACGCTTGTTATTGAAACCGCGTTTGGGAATTCGGCGGATGAGGGGCATCTGGCCCCCTTCAAAGCCGATGCGAATGGAGCTGCCGGATCGGGCCGTCTGGCCTTTTCCGCCGCGTCCGCTGGTTTTGCCGTGGCCGCTGGATTCGCCCTGGCCCAGCCGTTTGCGCCGGTGCCTGGCGCCGGGCCGGGGTTTCAGATCATGTAATCGCATAAATATTGGATCGTTCGGAGGCGGTTACGACACCGCCAAAATGTTCTATTCAACCGGGATGCCGCCGATGGTCTCGTGAGGCGCCGCGGCCAGCGCAATCGGAGCGACTGCAACTGCGGGCGTCTTCTTCCGGACTTCGAGCCCTCGGCTCCTGTAAATATCTTCCTGCAAACGCAGGCTTAACAAGGCGTTCAATGTCGCCTTGACAACATTGGCGGCATTATTGGACCCCAGCGATTTGCTCAGGACGTCCTTGACCCCGGCGGACTCGAGGACTGAGCGGACCGTTTTTCCGGCGATAATGCCTGTTCCAGGAGAAGCGGGACGGAGCAGCACCTTGGCGCCGCCGTAATGGAAAAACGCCTCATGTGGAATCGTGGCGTCCTTCAAAGAAACACTGACCATGGAATTGCGGGCGGATTCGCCGCCTTTGCGGATGGCATCGGCCACTTCGCCGGCCTTGCCCAGGCCCACACCCACGCGGCCCTTCTTGTCCCCCACAACCACCAGCGCGCTGAAATTGAATCGGCGTCCGCCTTTCACCACCTTGGCCGAGCGGTTGATGAAAACCACTTTCTCAACCAGCTCGTGCTCACCCTTGCCGGCCTGTCCGTCAGGGGAATCAGACCGGTTGCGTCTGCGAGGTCCGCGGGGCATCCGATGCTGTGCCTCGCCTTCAGTATGGGTCGTTTCTGCCACAATAATTCTCTTTTTTTAAACGTTAAAACTTCAGGCCCGCCTCACGGGCAGCTTCGGCCAGAGCCTTCAC
>DASRKU010000253.1:0-2878 GCA_035648815.1 Verrucomicrobiia bacterium
AGCCACAGGCCGGAGGCACTCCGCCCCCGCGAATGCCTGTCGAAGGACCGCCGATGCCACCCCATATCACAAAACCCTGAGCTATGCGCCCACTCACCGATCGGGACAAACGCGCCATCCGCATCGCAGGAATCGCCATCGCGATTTACCTGGTTCTGTTTTCCGGATTCCAAGTGGTTAAGTTTTTTGAAAAACGGCGCGTCGACTATCGCCGGCTCGTGCGCGAAGCGCAGAATTTGCGGCGCGAAATTCAACCGTATCAGGCCAAAGCGGCGGTGGTGAAGAAGCTCATGGAGCATTCGCGTCTGGATCCTGCAAAATTGTCCCGGGAAACTGTCGTGGCCGAGGCCAGCGCCGCGATTCAGAAATCGGCCCAGGGCGGAGGCCTGGTGCTCGGCGTCATTCGCGAAACCCCCGCACGCCCGTCCAGCAAGGAGATGGCAACTATCCAATTTGAAGGCAGCGGACCGGTTTCCGCAGTCATGTCGCTCCTGGGCAGAATGGATACGCTCGGTTATCCCCTGGTGATTGATTCAGTCCAGCTTACTCCGGAAACCATGAGGCAGGGCCAGGTCAAATTGAACCTGACGGTTGTGGTCCTGGACTTCGCGCAATGGGAGGCTCCTCATGCGTGATCGGCTCGAACTGATTTTGAAGTGCGCCTGCTGGGCCATTGCCGCTCTATTGATCTATCAACTGATCGGCGTCGCGTTTAGGGTCAATCCTCTCCGCGGCGCCAAAGTCCCCGAATTGCCATCTCTTCCCGGTTCCGCCGCGGGCCTCTCCAATGCCGCGCCGGCTGTCCTGGCCGCGGGGAAGGGGACCAATAAGCCGTTGGTTTCCACAAACGGCATCCAGCTCGTCGCTGCCGCGACTTCCGCAGAATTGGGGACGAGCCGTCCCCACTCCGACGCCGCCGCAGTTGCGGCCCCAATCCCAACCAATCTGCCGCCAATAACGAACATCGCGCTCGTGAATACCAACAGCAGTCCAGTCCCGCTCGGCCAGCCCCCTGCCTCAGGCACCAACGTGGCCACGTTGGCCGCCGTCCCTCCGCCGGGCACGAATATCCAAACCCTCGTTTCCAACAGCCTTGCTGTGGGGAAAACCGCCGGATCCAACGCCGTTGCTTCCCACGCTCCGGGCGGACGGGAGTTGCCTCGGGAATTGGCAATGTCGGGCATGGGCATGAATGCGCGATCTGCTTCCGACCCCAAAGCCGCGCCGCTGGCCCCAGAAATTCAGGCGCGGATCAATCGCATTTACGAAAGTGAGATTCTCGGAGCCGTCACGCGGCCTTTGCCGATGGCCCTGCTCGGGATTGCAGGCGATTCCGCCTTTCTGCGCGGGCCGACCGGCCAGACCGGTCTCGTGAAGGAAGGCGACCAATTGGGCGGGATCAAATTGGTCCGCATTGGCACCAACCGCGTGTTGGTGGAACAGGATGGACAAAAGAAAGAACTCACGATTTTTTCCGGCTTCGGCGGCGATAGCCTTTTGCCAGTACAGGAGACGCACCCATGAAACCACTCATTAAGACAATTCCGATCTGCCTGGTGATCCTTTTTGCTTCATCGACCTGGATCTCCGGCCAGAGCACCAGGATCATAACGGGAGGCGGCAACATGCCGCCAATGCCCCCGGGAATGACGCCCCCGCCGTCACCCAGCTCTCCACCGTCTCCTCCCGCATCCGGATCGCCAGGCAAGGAGGGCGGACCCTGGGTTCCTTCCGAGCGCCTCAACCCCGCCGCGTCGGGCACCAATGACCAGATACAAATCAGTTTTCAGGGCGCCAATATCGACATGGTTGTCCAGTGGCTCGCGCAAACGACCGGCAAGACCGTCATCAAACATCCCCAGGTCCAGTGCCAGCTCACCATCACCAGCTCCAAAAAAGTCAGCACCCGCGAAGCCATCAATATCGTCTATCGCGCTCTCGGCCTGGAAGGCTTCAGTATCGTCGAATCCTCCCGGTCCATCCTCATCGTCCCCGAGGGGAAGGAACCCCGGATGAGCCCTGAACTGCTGGCGGGCTCAGACGCCATTCCCGAAGGCAGACAGCGGCTGGCAAAAGTCTTTACTTTGAAACACGTCCAGGCTGTCGACCTCAAAGAAAAAGTCCGCGCCGCGCTTTCCGACAAGGCCAGCATCGACATGGATGAGCGCGCAAACCAGCTCATCATCACCGATTTCAATGACAACATCCGGGTCGTCGGCGAATTGATTGCCGCCCTGGACAGCGACAGGCCCGAGGACGTGGCCGTTCGCGTGATCGCGCTGAAGCATGTCGGCGCCCTCGACCTGGCGAAGGAAGTCACCCCGCTTTACCAGAAGATGAACACCAAGACGCCCAAGGACACGATCGACGTCGCCGCCGACGATCGTTCCAACGCCCTGATAGTTCTTTCGAGCGAAGCCAATTTCAACGCGATCGAAAAACTGGTCTCGCTGCTGGATACCGAGGATGCGCAGGAAAAGGCGCTCGAAACGTTCCTGCTGAAGAACGCCGACGCCCAGGATGTCGCCAAGCAATTGCAGGAGCTCGGCCAGAACCAGACTGTTTCCTCACGGTATGTTTACGTTTTGAACGGCAATAACTCGGATAACAATTCCAAGAAGCTGAGCGTGGTCGCCGATCGCCGGCGCAATGCCGTCATCGTGCAGGCTCCGCCCGCGCAAATGGACGGCATCCGCAAAATGATCCGCGAACTGGATGAACCAGTCCGGGATGACAGCCTGGCTCCACGGATTTACCACATGAAATATGTCAGCGCGGTCGACATTGAGGATGTTCTCAACGAACTCTTCCTGAAGAAACAGCAACAACGGAGTTATTGGGATTATTACTACGGAGATTCTGATTCCTCCTCCACAAC
>DASRKU010000254.1:0-3125 GCA_035648815.1 Verrucomicrobiia bacterium
CAGGCGCTGTTCTCGGTGGGCGGCGGTCTGCGATGGCGAACCATCGTTGGACCGGTGCGGTTGGAGTATGGCTACAACCTCAGCCGCCGGCCGGGCGATCCTTCGGGAACCCTGCACTTTTCCCTCGGTTTTCCATTTTAGTCGACGCCGACGAGCCCCTCACTCCTATTCATCCCACGGGGAATCGCGGAAAAATTCTTCGCGCCAAGACGCTCCGGATCGGTTTAATTTGGAGCCATGCCGAAGAGATTATTTCTGCTGGACGGAATGGCCCTGGTTTACCGGGCGCATTTTGCGTTGGTTGCGCGGCCGATTTTTACGTCCCGCGGAGTGAACTCATCGGCCCTTTACGGTTTCACGCAAACATTGCTGGAAATTATCAAGAACCAGCAGCCGACGCACCTGGCCGTTGCGATGGACACCGAAGCGCCAACCCCGCGGCATGTGGCATACCCGGAATACAAAGCGACGCGGCAGGTCATGCCCGAGGATCTCTCAGCCGCCCTGCCCCACGTCCGGCGGATGCTTGAGGCTTTCCGCGTCCCGGTGCTGGTTTGTGACGGTTATGAAGCGGACGACATTATCGGAACACTCGTGCGCCGCGCTGAAAAGGAAGGCTTTCAATCGTACATGGTCACCCCGGACAAGGATTTCGGGCAATTGGTGGACGAGAACACGTTTTTGTACAAGCCCTCACGGATGGGTGAAGGAGTTGAAATCATGGGCCTGCCCGAGATCCGGGCGCGGTGGGGCGTGCAGCGGCCCGAGCAAGTTGTCGACGTGCTCGCGCTCATGGGCGATTCCTCGGACAACATCCCCGGCGTCCCCGGCATCGGCGAAAAAACCGCAATCAAATTGATCGGCGAGTTCGGGAGCGTGGAAAATTTGCTGGCCCGGGCTGGAGAACTGAAAGGCCGATTAAAGGAAACCGTTCAAACGCATCGCGAACAGGCAGTGCTGTCGAAGAAACTCGTCACCATTCTGTACGACGCGCCCTGTTCGAAGGACCTGGAGGCTCTGAAAATCCAGCCTTATGACGAGCCGGCGCTGAAAAGCTTGTTTGTCGAATTTGAGTTTAATTCCATCGGCCGTCGTCTTTTCGGCGAAGACTTCGCCGCGGGCCGGGGTCTCCAATCCAAAGCGGCGCCGTCCACGGAGATTGCCACTGCCATGCCGCGGGCCATCGGCGAGGCGGAAACCGGCCCGGCACCAGTCCGGCACGCAGGCACCGGCTCAGCCAACCTGAAGAATCTTAACAATGTTCCGCACCAGTATCACACGGTGTCCACCACCGCCGAACGATCGAAGCTCCTGCGGCGGCTCCAAAGCAAAAGCTCCATTTCTTTCCGAGTCCAGGCCGCGGGCGCCGATCCAAAGGAAGCCGTCTTCACCGGCATCGCTTTCTGCATCGAACCCCACGAGGGCTGGTATGTGCCCTTGCCCGCAAAGGCCGCCGCGGCAGCCGGCGTTCTGGACGAATTTCGGCCCGTCCTCGAATCCAACGATATTGAAAAAGTCGGCCACAACCTCAAGTTCGACCTGAGCGTGTTGAAGTGGCGCGGAATCAGTGTCCATGGAAAACTCTTCGACGCCATGATCGCCCACAGTTTGATGGAGCCCGACATGCGGCACGGGCTGGACTACCTGTCGGAGGCTTGCCTGGGTTACGCGCTGTCAAAACCGGCGGGCGACGTGAAGCAGGAGGAATTGTCCCTTGGAGATGTGGCCCCGGATCAATCCGCCGATTTGGCTGTCGAGAAAGCGGATATTGCCCTGCAACTGCGGTCGGTGCTGGAACCGCTGCTGGCGGAGAAAAGCCAGGAGCGGGTTTTCTACGAAATCGAAGCGCCGCTCATTCCCGTGCTCGTGCAGATGGAGCACGAAGGAATCCGGGTGGACTCCGCGGCGCTTGCGGAGTTCGGGGCGCAGCTCTCGAAGGAAATGGATTTGGCGGAGAAAACGATCTGCCAGATGGCGGGACGCGAGTTCAACCTCAACTCTCCACGCCAGTTGGGCGAGGTGCTGTTCGAGATTTTAAAAATCTGCGAGGACCCTAAGAAAACCAAGACAGGCCAATACGCCACGGACGAGCAAACGCTGATGGCCCTGGCGCCGGATCATGACATCGTTCGGCGTTTCCTCGAATACCGCGGCGCCGCCAAACTGAAGTCCACCTACGCCGACGCGTTGCCTGCGGCGATTTGGCCCGCAACCGGCCGGATCCACACGACCTACAACCAAGTCATGACCACCACCGGCCGATTGAACTCGCAAAATCCCAACCTGCAGAACATTCCAATCCGAACCGAACGCGGCCAGGAAATCCGGAAGGCATTTGTTGCGCGGGGCGAAGGATTTGTCTTGTTGTCGGCGGATTATTCGCAGATTGAGCTTCGCATTATCGCCGCGCTGAGCCGCGAGCCCGGTCTTTTGGAAGCTTTTGAAGCAGGGCTGGACATTCACACTGCCACCGCCGCCAGGGTCTACGGCGTCGCCCTGGAAGCCGTTACACCGGAAATGCGCCGGAAGGCAAAGATGGTGAACTACGGAATCGCCTATGGGATCTCCGCATTCGGTTTGGCGCAGCGGCTCAATATTCCCCGAAGAGAAGGCGCCGAGATCATCGATCAATATTTCAAACAGTTTTCCGGCATTCGCAAATACATGGACGAGACCATCGCTTTTGCGCGGAAGAATGGATATGTGGAGACCATCACGGGGCGGAGGCGGTATCTCCGGGATATCCGCTCCTCCAACAACACCATTCGCGCGGCCGCCGAACGCAATGCCATCAATGCCCCCATCCAGGGCTCCGCGGCCGACATGATCAAGATCGCCATGATCCGCATCCACGAAGAATTCAAACGACAGGATTTCCGAAGCCGGATGCTGCTCCAGGTCCATGACGAACTGGTCTTCGATCTTTTCGAAGCCGAGGGGAAGAAAGTCCTGCCCGCCGTCGAGCACCACATGAAGTCCGCAATCAAGCTGGACGTTCCGATTGTCGTGGACATGGGGACAGGCAAGACGTGGCTGGACGCGCACTAACTAGTGAGGTGCGAATACAGCTTGCGCGCATCGGACGAAAAACCCTCACCCCATCCCTCTCCCATCGGATGGGAGAG
>DASRKU010000255.1:0-7783 GCA_035648815.1 Verrucomicrobiia bacterium
GCGCAGGCCAGCCTGGAAACCCTCGCCCACCCTCCCCTCTGAATCGAGCTGAGCCGCCTTCCGGCGTTCAGCCAATGAAACCCGGCGCGGACTGAAAAACCCGCCCTGCCGGGGTAATTTCATATTTGCTTGGTCAGGCCGTCTGCTATCCTGTCCGCATGGAAATGTTCCATCGCATTTTGAAAACCGCCGTCGAGGGCGGAGCCTCCGACGTCCATCTCAAGATCGGCACGCCTGTCATTTTTCGCATCAACCAGCAGCTCATCGCGATCGAGTGCCCCCATCCCACCGAGTCGTGGATGAATAGCATCGTGGAGCATGTCACCCCCGCGCACCTTCGCACAAAACTCCAGGAGGAGCGCGAAATCGATTTCTCCTACTTCGTCGCAGGCGTCGGCCGGTTCCGGACCAACCTTTTTCAACAGCGCGGCCGGTGGTGCTTTTCCATGCGCTTTGTCAAAACGCTCGTCCCGAGTTTTGAAGAATTGGGACTTCTGACGCAGGTAAAGGGCATCGCCGAATCCCCCCGCGGCATCGTCCTGGTGGCCGGGTCCACCGGCAGCGGCAAATCGACCACGCTCGCCGCCATGATAGAACATATCAACGCCACCTCCAAAAAACACCTGATCACCCTGGAAGATCCCATTGAGTACGTTTTTGAAGACAACCAATCCGTCATCGAGCAGCGCGAAGTCGGCCTGGACACGCTCTCCTTCAACCACGCCTTGATCCACGTCCTCAGGCAGGATCCGGACATCATCATGGTCGGTGAAATGCGCGACGCCCTCAGCTTTACCGCCGCCATGAGCGCGGCCGATACCGGCCACCTGGTCCTCTCCACTCTCCACACCACCAACGCATCCCAATCCATCAGCCGCATCCTGGATTTTTTCAAAGCGGACGAACGCGAACAGATCCGCCGGCAATTAAGCGGCTGTCTTCGAGCCGTGATCTGCCAGCGCATGGTCTCTTCCGTGACAGGCAAAATGACCCCCGCTTTGGAAATCCTGATCAATACGCCCACCATCAGGAAATTGATAGAGGAAAACCGCCTGGACAAACTCGCCGCCGCGATTGAGACCGGCACTGAGGATGGCATGCTGAATTTTAATCAGTCCCTGTTCCAACTGGTGAAGGACGGCAAAGTATCCCAGAAAGAAGCGCTGGCCAAGGCCACCAACCCGCAAGCCCTCGAGATGAACTTCAAGGGCATCTTTCTCGATGAAGGCCGGCGAATCCTGGGTTGAAATCGATGAATCAGTGATTCAGTGATTCAAAGAGTGGAATACTCACTGAATCACTGATTCGCTAATTCTCTGATTGCCCTTACGGCGTGACGTAGATGCTCCTGGTGTCCAGGCGTTGCATGATCATGTTCGTCGTGCGATCCACGCCCCCAAGGTTCTCCCGCACCACCTTCAGCGCGTTGCGCCCGAGTTGCTCGCGACGCGCCGGGTCTTGCAGCAGATCTCCAAGCACTTTCTCCAGCTCGGTTCCGTCCCGCACCTGCGCGGCCGCATCGTGGGCCACAAAACCAGCGGCAATTTCGGCAAAATTCTGCATATGCGGCCCAAAGACCATGGCCTTGCCCAGGGCTCCGGGTTCTATCGGGTTTTGACCGCCCTGGCCAATCAGGCTCTTACCAACGAAAATCACCGTCGCATATTCGTAAAAACTTTTAAGCTCCCCAGTGGTGTTCACCACAAGACAATCCAATTCGCCGGAATCATACGCGGCAGTGCTCGTCAGTTCGCTTCGATACACAAACCGAATGCCCCGTTCCCGCAGCTCGCGTCCAACCTCCTTGCTCCGTTCAAAATGCCTGGGCACCAGCACCAGGAACAGGTCCGCAAACCGCGATCGCAAGCGAAGAAACGTTTCCGCCAGCAATGCTTCTTCTCCATGATGAGTGCTCCCGCAGACCAACACGCGTGAATTGGCAGACACGCCCACCTGCCGCAGGATCGCCGGCACATCAATGGTGCGCCGTTCGGCCAGTTGGGCGGCATCGAACTTGAGGCTGCCAACCACATGGATGGACTCGGGGCGGCAACCGAGCTCGATCAATCGAGCCCCATCCTCCTGGTTTTGCACGCCGACGCCGATGAAAGAAGCGAAAAGAGGGCGGAACAGGAAGCCAAACCGCTTATAGCCGCGATAGGACCGCTCCGAAAGCCGCGCATTGATCAGAAACAGTGGCACGCCCATCTGCCGCACGCGCCAGATGAAATTGGGCCAGATCTCCGCTTCGACCAGCACGACCGCTTGCGGATGAATGGTCGCAAGCGATCGGGATACCCATCTTCGCCGGTCCACCGGGTAATAAATTTTGCTGACGCGTTTGGGGAGTTTCCGCTCCAGTTCCCCCATGCCGGTCGTCGTGGTGGTGGAAACGACAATTTTGATGTTCGGCATGATTTGTTCCAGGGAACGGATCATTTGGGTGCACAGGTTCACCTCGCCGACGCTGACGGCGTGGATCCAGAGCACGTGCCGGTTAGTGATTGCCTGCTTCAGTTTGGCGTCAAAGTAGCCGAACCGCTGCAGGAATTTTTTCTGCCAATTGCCGCGCCTCCGCAGCCGCAGAAAATAATACGGCGACGTCAATACGAAAAATATCGTAAAGAGAATGTTGTAAGCAGTGCGCACTGGAGTTTTACCCGTTTCGTCGCCCTATCTTTCCAATTTTTGCCCGCAGTGCAAAGCACTTTTTCGGTCAACGCCGGAAAAATAAGAACCAAACCAGGATCAGGACCGGCGCCATGTACGGAAGGGTGTACCGCAGGACGTAACCGAGAAAGCTCGGGGTGTGAACTTTTTGATGGTCCGCAATCGATTTGACAAGGAAATTGGGGCCGTTGCCGATGTAGGTATTCGCGCCAAAAAATACCGCACCCACGCTGATGCCCAGCACATATTTGTTGAACGTGGCGTTTCCCAGCAAGAAACACACTTCAATTTGCTCTGTGGTGACGCTGTGGGCCCGAATTAAATCGCCATGGTAATGCTGCAGGGCCTCGAACGTATTGCGAATCTGCTCGGCGTGCGGCCCCGCAAGCGCTCCAATCCCGGCGCCCCCGTTGTTCAATAACACCTGCACCTGGGCAACAACATCATGGTCCACAAACGACCCGAACGAAGCCGTCAAAAAGCTCAGGTACGTCGGCAGGTTGTCCAGCACGCTCGAAAGCGCGCCGGTGCTCCAGTAAAAAAGACCCGGTCCCGGCTGCGCCCCCAAAACCGACCCGGCATGGATTTGCAGCCAGTCCAAAGCCGGAATCATCGTGGCAAATATCGCGGCAAACAAAATCATCACCTCCTGGATCGGGTGAAAATTGAAATGATTTGCCTCGTGCACCTGCTTGTTGGTGGTGAAGTAAGATCCGATCGCAGCCACCAGCATCAACCCCTCGCGCAAAAAGATCGGCTCATGCACAAACACGGCGCCCAGTATCATCGCCAGAAAAAAAAGATTCCATAACCCGTCAAACCGCCATTGCTCGCTCGCTGTTTCCTTTGCGCGGATCTCTCGGGGAGCCCGGAGAAAATCCAGCCGGTCCAGGACGTAAAAAATCACAAGCAACCCGCCGACCCCGACCAGCCACATCGGCAGGCAATGCTCCGCCACCCACCAGAATGGAATGCCATACAGATACCCCATGAACAACGGCGGGTCGCCAATGGGCGTCAGGCATCCGCCGACGTTCGAGACGATAAAAATGAAAAAGATGATGTGATAGCCTGTGATTCGGTACTTGTTCATCCGGATCCAGGGCCGGATCAACAGCATGGAGGCGCCGGTGGTTCCGAAGAGATTGGCGATGACGGCGCCGACCAGCAGGAACAGGACATTGACGGCCGGGGTGGCTTCGCCTTTGACGCGGATGTGAATCCCGCCGGACACGACGAACAGGGAACCGATGAGAACGATGAAGCTGGCATACTCATGGGCCTGTTTCAACACGCGTCCGTAGGCGCCCAGGACGAGGATGTAGTAAAGGAGCGTCACGGCGCCCAGGCTATAGGCCACCTTGGAATAGTGTTTCGACCACCAGGTCGGGCACAGGAGAGGCACGACCGCGAGCGACACGAGCAGCACAACGAAAGGCCAGACCATCCACAGTTTTGGGTCGAGCGCTGCCGGAGTCACGAGACGCAAAACTAAGGGCCTGCTATCCAGAGTCAAACTTAAATCCAAAAGGTAGCGACATCGCTGCTGCGATGTCCCGCCCGCGTTCAGCGGGCGGAACGGAATTGTCCACCCGCACAATCCAATCCCCCACGCATTGCGCCGCTGCTTCGCGGCGCTGACGGCGCAGCAGCGCCATCCCTACCAAAAAGCAAGCGCCCTCCCGGTTATCCCGGAAGGGCGTTGCTGATATGAATGTTCGCGCTATTTCTGGAGATGCACGTTATGCGGCAACACCAGCGTCTCTTCGGTGCCGGTGTTTTCCTCAGGAATGCGCATGCAATAAAACGACCGGTAAACAAAGATCAGCGCCACGATGAAGAAAAATGCCCCGATGCAAACCTTCAGCGTGTGCTGCTCCTTCGGCATCGTCACGGCAATTTCCGTCGCCAGCAGGCCGAACAGCGTGGTGAACTTGATCACCGGGTTCAATGCGACAGACGAAGTGTCTTTGAACGGATCGCCCACCGTATCGCCAACCACCGTGGCCGCGTGCAACTCCGTCCCCTTCTGGCGAAGGTCCACCTCCACGATCTTCTTGGCGTTATCCCAGGCGCCACCCGCGTTCGCCATGAAAATAGCCTGGAATAATCCAAAGAAGGCGATGGCTATCAGGTACCCAATAAAGAAGTATGGATCGAAGAACGACAGCGCCAGGGCGAGACAGAAAATCACGATGAAGATATTCCACATTCCCTTCTGCGCATAGACGGTGCAGATGCGGACGACTTCCCGGCTGTCCTTTTCAGAGGCCGTTTTCGAGTCCAGCTTCATGTGCTCCTTGATGTAAACCACGGCGCGGTATGCGCCGGTGACGACCGCCTGGCAGGAAGCTCCCGTGAACCAGTAAATCACGGCGCCGCCCATCAGCAGCCCCAGAATGATTTCCGGCTGGACCAGGCTCAAATGAGCCACAACACCGCCAAAAAGATTTTCCAGCAGGATGATAATCCCGAATACCATCGTCGTGGCGCCGACCACCGCCGTGCCGATGAGCACAGGCTTGGCCGTTGCCTTGAACGTGTTTCCGGCCCCGTCCCCCTTCTCAAGCTGGTACTTTGCATTTTCGAAATCGGGCTCAAATCCGAACTTGCTCCGAATGTCCGCTTTGGCGGTCGGTATGGATTCGATCTGGCTGAGCTCGTAGACGGATTGGGCGTTGTCCGTCACCGGGCCGTAGCTGTCCACCGCGATGGTGACCGGTCCCATTCCCAGGAACCCGAACGCCACGAGCCCGAAGGCGAAGATGGGCGCGGCAAAACTGAATTTGTCAGGCATGAGGCCAACGATGGGCGAACCCTGGAACGTCGCCAGCAGGACGCTCACAAACATCAGCGACAGAATGACCAAACCCATCCAGAAGGCAGAAAAGTTTCCGGCCACAAAACCCGAGAGGATGTTCAGAGAGGCGCCGCCATGCCTGGAGCAATTGGTGATTTCCTTCACATGCTTGGAATTGGTGCTGGTGAAGATCTTTGTAAACTCCGGGATCAGCGCCCCGGCGATGGTGCCGCAGGAAATGATCGCCGAAAGCACCCACCAAATTCGGGGATCCAGGTTCGGCTGCTTGCCCAGCAGGAAATAACTGGCGGCAAATGTGACGAGAATAGACACAAAGGACGTGATCCACACCAGGTGCGTCAACGGCCCTTCAAAATCGAAGTCTTTCTTGCCGCCGTACTTCGCCTTGCTGACCCCTTCGTTGAAGAAATACGAAACCAGCGACGTCACAATCATCAGCGCACGCATGACAAACAGCCAAATGATCAGCGTCGCACAGAGCACGGACTGCTTTTCGGCAAAAGCCCTCTTCACGTCGTCGGTCGACTGGAGATCGGCGTAATACGGGCTGAACAGCGCCAGGGCCAGGAACGCGATCAGCGCCACCCCTGTCACTCCATAGGTTTCGAACCCGTCCGCTGTCGGTCCCACACTGTCTCCGGCATTGTCGCCGGTGCAATCCGCGATCACACCCGGATTCTTGGGGTCGTCTTCCGGAAGCTTGAAGACGATTTTCATCAGGTCGGATCCGATATCGGCGATCTTGGTAAAAATGCCGCCGCAGATGCGCAGCACGCTGGCGCCCAGGGATTCACCGATGGCGAAGCCAATGAAGCAGGGGCCGACCAGTGGCCGGGGTAAAAACACCAGGATGCAGATCATGAAGAACAGCTCGACGCAGACCAGGAGCAGGCCCACGCTCATGCCGGAGCGCAGCGGGATGCCAAGCGTCGCCAGAGGGTTTCCCTTCAGGGCCGAAAAAGAGGTGCGTGAATTCGCCACCGTGTTGATCCGGATGCCGAACCAGGCGACTCCATAGGAACCCATGATCCCGAGCACGGAGGCAAGCAGGATAACGATCACGTTGCCGAACGAGTCTCCCTCCAGAACTTTGAAGTAAAAGAAAATGCACGCGGCGATCAGCAGCCACAGGATCGCTAGGAATTTTCCCTGCTGAAACAGGTACGTCTTGCAGGTGCCCCAGATGATGTTGGAGACGTTCGCCATGGACTCATGCACCGGCAGCGCCTTGGTTTGCTTATATTGAAAGATGCCGAAGATGGCGCCGATGAAGCACATCACAATTCCGAAATACATCAGCGTGATCCCGCTGACGTTTCCCAATCCCTGGAATTTCACCGTGTCCAGAGGTGGAATTTTAATGTCCGCTTCGCTTCCAAACAGGCTCGAAGAACAACCGAGGACAAGGATAAGCGCAATCCAACCCAATATTTTTTTAGTGTTTCTCATACCAAGTGCGCGAAAGACTATGCAAAGGGTTCCAGCGACGCCAACCTTTTTTTGGCAAACAACTCACCCTAAATTGCAGCCGTGCTGCTCAGGGCCGCATTCGGGAGCGATAGGGTGAAACCCGCAATAAAAGAGTCAATGAGTCAGCGAGTCAGTGAGCCGGTGAATTAACTGCGACAGTTATGATGCGATCGCTCCACAAACTTGTCACACTATGGGGGCCTTTCATTCACTCAATCACTGACTCACTGACTCACTGACTCACTGACTTTGCCGACCCTTCATTGGCTCATTGACTCACTGATTGCCTTTCCTCATCTTTCCCATCGTGGCCGAACGACCGATCTCAGAAGTCCTGACCAAACCGGATCCCGCGCTGGAAATGACGCTCCGGCCTTCCCTGTTTTCGGAATTCACTGGCCAGGCCAAGGTCAAAGAGCGCCTGGAAATCACGGTTGCCGCCGCCAAACAGCGCGGCGAACCCATCGACCACGTCCTCTTAAGCGGACCCCCAGGACTCGGGAAAACAACTCTCGCCCACATCCTGGCCAAAGCCATGGGCGCAAATGTCAAAAGCACCAGCGGCCCCACCATCGAGAAAGCCGGAGATCTCGCCGGCCTGCTCACGAATCTCGAAGAGGGCGACGTGCTGTTCATCGATGAAATCCACCGCCTCCAAAAGACCATCGAGGAGTATCTCTACCCGGCCATGGAGGATTTCAAGCTGGATATTATCATCGACCAGGGACCAAACGCGCGCAGCGTGCGCCTGAACCTGCCGCGCTTCACCCTCATCGGCGCAACAACACGCAGCGGACTGCTCACGGCCCCGCTCCTGACCCG
>DASRKU010000256.1:0-3364 GCA_035648815.1 Verrucomicrobiia bacterium
TGTATGGCAGCTACGACGGCAACTGGGCGGTGCTGGAATTGCCCTGCACCATTCCTTCAAACGAGTGGCACTTCGTCACGGCAACAGGAGGCCAGGGCCAGCTATCCATTTATGTGGATGGAATTCTCATCGGCAGCTCAACCTCTGACGCCACGCAATTCGGCGCTGCGGAAACGGACTTCAAAATCGGCGGAGGCATTTTCGATGATAGCGGAGACTATTTTCCGGGGCAGATAGACGAGGTGGCGGTCTGGGACCGGATGCTGTCATCGAACGAGATTTCCGGTTTTGTATCGAGCGGGCAGGTGGATTTCTCGCCATTCATCCAGACGGATCTCCACGCGGAAATGTACAACAGCAATTCCAGCGCTTATGTACGCATCCCTTTTGTGCTGTCGGATACGCCTTTTTCGGGTTTGACCCTGCAGGTGCGCTATGACGATGGATTTATCGCGTATTTAAACGGTCACGAGATTGCACGCGCGAATGCGCCGGACGTGCCGGCATGGAACTCCAGCGCGACACGGCGTCATGCGGACATCCAGGCGGTTGAGTGGGAAACTTTCGATGTAACTGCCGCGCGGGCTTATCTGCAGCCGGGAAGCAACGTGCTGGCCATTCACGCGCTGAACACATCGTCCAGCAACACGGATTTCCTGATCCAGGCCCAGTTGCTGGCGGGCGCGATTGAGGACATGGGCGCTTCCTGGCGTTATTTTACCGTGCCTACTCCAGGGGGATTGAACGCGATTTCTGCAGCGGACCAGGGGCCGATCATTTTCAGTGCCGGACATTTTCCATTGGCTCCATTGAGCTCGGACTCGTTGATCGTCACCTCGAGAATCGCCCAGGGATTTAATTCCATTTCGAATGTGACTCTGCGCTATCGCGTGATGTTCGGGCCGGAAACTCCCGTTTCCATGAACGATTCAGGCACAAACGGCGACGCCATCGCGGGAGATGGCATCTGGACAGGCACGATCCCGGCCGGTGTGGCGGCGCCGGGCCAGATGATCCGGTATCTTGTCGGTGCATTCGATGCCGCCGGGCAATATTCGCGCTGGCCGATATTTGCCAACGCTTTCGAATCCGAGCGTTACCTGGGCACGGTCACCGCCAATCCATCCGTCCAAACCTCCCTGCCCGACCTGGCGTTGTATATTCAGACTCCTTCGTCGGCAGACACGGCCACGGGCACCCGCGCATCGCTGTTTTATGGGGGTGAACTTTACGACAACATTACTGTCAGTGTGCACGGGCAGTCTTCTATTGGGTGGCCCAAGAAAAGCCACAACATTGAATTCACAAAAGACCATCAGTTCCTTTCCCAGGCCAATGGCGTGCGACAAAGCCACATCATTCTGATGTCCAATTACGGCGACAAATCGCGGTTGCGCACATCGCTGACGTACGCGGTCACGGCGCTGGCGGGCGGGGTGGCGTTCAATTCCTTCCCGGTGCGCATTGATCTCAACGGCGCTTTTTGGGGAGTGGAGGACATGGTCGAGCACGGAGACGAGACGTTCCTGGAAAGAATCGGGCGCGATCCCAACGGGGCGCTTTACAAGATGTACAACAATCTGAGCACCGCTTCGGGGAACGAAAAGAAAACGCGCGAGTGGGAAGGCACGGCCGATTTGACGGCGTTTATCACAAACCTTGATGGTTCCTTGCCGCTGTCCAGGCGGGTGGCCTACGCTTATGACTCATTCGATCTTCCGCAAGCGGCCAACTTCTTTGCCACCATGGCGCTGGTGAGCGATCAGGATTTCGGAGACAAGAATTATTATCTTTACCACGACAATGACGGGACCGGCGAATGGTCGGTGTTTCCGTGGGACGTGGATTTGACCTGGGGCCGGAACTGGGTATTGGTGTACGGGGACCCCAACAACTATTTGAACGACGTGCTGTTCCAAACCAACGTTCTGAATTTTAATCCCGGCTACCCGATTCAATTTGATCGGTACAACCGGCTGTTCGACGTATTTTTCAACAGCGCGGATTTTCGCCAGATGTATTTGCGGCGGCTGCGCACGTTGATGGACACGTTGTTGATGGCCCCGGGAACTCCCACCAATCAGCTCGTGATTGAACCACTGATCCGGCAGTATGAAAACGCACTGAATCCTCCTGGCAGCTACCAATCCGATGCCATGCTGGATCTCTTCGCGTGGGGCCCCTACTGGGGGAACTACAGCTACAGCCAGTTCCCCAGTGACGCGGAGCGGTTGATATCCGTGCACTTGCCGGGACGCCGCGATTTTCTTTTCAACAGTCCAAGTGCCAGGCTAAATGGAGATCCGATCCCTGGCGCCCAGTCTGCCACTGCCGCGGTATCTATTGCGTCGTGGGATTACAGCCCGGCCAGTGGAAATCAAAACGAACAATATGTGGAATTGGGCAATACCAATGCCTTTGCGGTGGACGTGTCGAACTGGCAGCTCAGCGGCGGGATTGGCATGACGCTCCGGCCTGGAACAGTGATCCCCGCGGGTAGATCGCTCTACCTCTCTCCGAATGCCCGGACTTTTCGATCGCGCACAAACGGGCCTGCCGGAGGTCAGAATCTTTACGTCCAGGCGCCCTACAGCGGTTTTCTCAGCACATTGGGCAATTCACCATTGCTGCTCAGAAACAGCACCGGATGGCTGGTCGCCAGCAACAGCTTCGCCGGCCCCGGCTCGGGGGCTCCGTTCAATCCTGGCAATCTCGCCGTGCTCCGTTTGGGCACCGGCGCCCAGGCCCTTGCCAGTCACGGCAATTCAGTGTTCATCGACGAATTCACGCCCAACGGAACCCTCGCCGGAAGCAGGACCATTCCTGACAATGGCACAAACGCCCTGATCATCAGCGGGAGCGCCAACTCCGAAGGAGCGTTGACCCGATCCGCGGACGGTCGAACGCTCATTGTCGCGGGCTATCAAATTTCGATGACCAACAGCACCTCATCCCTGTCCCAGTCATCGTCGGCTGCAGTGCCTCGCGCGATTGGCGTCATGGACACCTGCGGCGGGTTCGCAATCGCCGGCATTGTGACCAATCAATACAGCGGCAATAATTTTCGATCCGCGACGACCGACGGAGCGGGCAATTACTGGGGCGCGGGAGCAACCAGCGGCACGTTCTATTTTGGCACAGGCAGCCCGGGCACAATACAGAACACAGTCGCAAACTCGCTCGTTATCCAGGACATCGCGGGAAATCTTTACCTCACCACGATCAAAAGCTCGCCCGGCATCTGGAAAGTTTTGGGCGCGCCCACGACGGGGCCGGTGACGCCAACACTGTACGTCAGCACAGGGGCCGGGAGCAGTGGGTATGCGTTCGCTTTCAATACAAATTTCATCGTGGCGTATATCGC
>DASRKU010000257.1:0-3037 GCA_035648815.1 Verrucomicrobiia bacterium
GAAATGGGCTGACCTCGTTCGCGCTTTCATCAAAAATGCGCTCGATAAACAAACTCGCGCCGGAGGCAACGCCGAGTCCGAAAAACGCCCCCGTATCCGGATCGGTCTCACCTGTCGCCGCATTGCCCGCCACAATCCCCGCGCAGTGCGTCCCGTGCCCGTAACCGTCCGAACCGTTCGTCAGCGACCCGTAATACTTGAACCCCAATACCCGCCCGCGCAGGTCCGGATGCATCGCATGCGTTGATCCCGAATCCAATCCTGTATCGGCCACGCACACAATCACGTTGGTGCCGTTGAACCCCCTTTGCTCCGTCACCGTCGGCGTGGACACTCTCCCATCTTCGCCGCCGACAATCTTTGAAGCGGCTTCATCCACCAGTCTCCGCTTTGGCGCTTTTTCAATCCATAATACCGCGCCGGATTGCGCCAGCGCGTCCAGCCGGTTCGGTGGCAATTCACCCCGCACAATGGTGCCTTGACGCAGATGGCTTTCGGATTGAGCCGGCGCCAGCAGCGAGCGCACCGCCGCCATTTCCGGCGACGTCGCCGTCGGCGAAAGCAATATGTTGACGCTGACCGTCTGGTTGCTCTTCGCCGCCTCGCTCATGGTTGCCGCCAAACGGGGATGAACCTTGTACTCCGCCCGGTAAGGCCCGATCCAGATGACAAAACTCTTTGCCGCAATATCGGCTGCAGACACGTTGTTGAATTTGGCGATGAATGCGTCGTCTGGAACGTATTTGATCAACTCCACACCCGCCGCGTGCAATTCCGCCCGGCTCGAGGCTTCCAGCGGTCCGCTGAATTGGATGAGAAATACACCGGACGCGGGGACCTTCGCCCTCAGCGCGCCCGCCATGACCGCGCGATTTGTGGCTGAAGCCGACTCGATGAGTTCGTTACGTAACCGGATGGGCTTGGCCAGGATAGGCTGAAAGGCGAATGCGACAAGGGCCGGCAGCAACAGCTTGCAAGTCACTCGCGTAACTCTGCGAGAATGCACGCAAAATCGATACTCTTAATTCCCATTTTCGGCAACGCTAATCTCCACGTTCGAGAGGCCGAAGAGTGTGATTAAAAGTGGGTGAGCGACTCAATCCCTTGCGCGGAGCGTGGCTGTGTCGGAGACCAGCCGCAGCACGTCCGAACGCCTGAGCGCACTGCATGGATCGAGCATGCTGCGGCTGGTTTCTCGTCGCTACGCTCCTCCAAACACAGCCGCGCCCCTCCAAGAGGCCGGCTGCGCTGTGCGAAGTCTTTAGCCTTCAGCCTTTGGAAATACCACCTGCCTTTTGCCCATGGGCGGAATCCATTCCAGATGAATGCTCGCAGGCCCGATTGCATGGATATATTCGACAGTGATCCTGGCCGGCTCGCCCGGGGTGAGTTTGATTTTTCCGCTGGCCTCGCCGCTCTGCTCGTTAACTTTGTCAATCACCGTCGCCCCATCCACCGTCACTTTTACCGCTCCATCGCTCTTCACAAAAAGCGTGGCCGTGCCCGGCTCGGGAGACATGATCTTCCCCTCCCAGCGGATTGAGTAATAATCTTTGGCAAGGTGAATGGTGGTATCCGGGGAGCCATAACCGATTTCATCCTTGAGCTCAAAATCAATGGACGGCGTTATGGATTCCTTCGCGGGAATGCTTTGCTCCTTGCGGCACATGCACTCGGTGTTCAGCCCGCACATCGGATCCGCCGCGATTTTGTATTCATGATCGTAATTGTGCCATGTCCGGAAATCGGAGTACGCGTCACCGCAATAAGGATTCCCGCCCGTCGCGGTCACTGGAATCCTGGTTCCCGTCTCATGCACCCATTAGATGAAATAATGAAGATAGACCCGGACGCAATTGATGCCGTAGATGGATGCACAGTGAAGCTCCCGGTCGTTGATGACCGGATCGTATTCATCCCACTGCTGGGCTTCATTGACGGCGCTGGTTGGGACGAAGACAGCGCCATGAACCCAGCGCCAATCCGCCTGGTAACCCGGCCCGGTCGCCTTGGCCTGATCGTTGGCGGCGCAGAATCCCTGCCAGCCAATCGCGACCAGGAAACATGTCAGAATAAACAGTCGTCTCATCGACGGTTTTTTCATTTCAAATCTCAAACTTGAAACCCTCACCCCGGCCCTCTCCCATCCGATGGGAGAGGGAGAACGATGTCACACGTTAATTGCAAACTATGGCGCCATGCAATCCAACGGCGAGGGCTGCTGTTCCCTCTCCCATCGGATGGGAGAGGGTTAGGGTGAGGGTTTTATGTCACACCCCGGCCTCGCGCAATCCTTCCGCGGCTCCGGCGAGATTGGCAAGCTTCATCTCCGAATATTTTCGCGACAGCACCACTCCCTGCGCGCCTGCCGTAAAAGCGCTCTTGACGGCATCGCGCACATCCCCGGGTGTGACTTGCTTTCCATGGCACGGCACTCCGACGTCAATTCCAGGATAAACCGCTATCCGCCCTCGCACTGCTTCCACCACGCGCCTGGTTTCCCGGGCCACATACTCGGCGGAAAGCCCGGACTCAGACAACTTCGCGTAAGGCGCTTCGTCGTAGTTCATGATTTTCTCGTAAAATGGCATGAACTCCTCCGGCTTCGCGTCGTGGAACACGGTCTGCGAAATGCGATCGAGGAACGCAGCCATGCGTTCGCCACCCGCGATGTTATACATGGCCGGCTTGACGTAATCGGCATAGTTCGCAGTCTCGGCGTAGTCCTCCTCCGCCCGGTAAAACGGGCTGAGCGTGGCCTGATGCAGGATGTGAAATCCCACCGGCTTGGACGGCGCGATGGATTTGGCGATGCGGTATGTCTCGGAGCGAATCTCGTGGTAGCTGTCCGTCCACAGTTTTTCCCAACCCAGAATTTCCGGATATTGTGAGAGCAACCGCCAAAAGCTGACGAAGTAGCCGTCGGCTGGCCGTTGATCTCGCTTGGCGGCCAGCAGCAGCTTTTCCAATTCGAGGTAGCCGCGCCTGGCCTGGTCGACGGACAGGCCGCGGGAGCGGGCTTTCTTCAGGCAATGCG
>DASRKU010000258.1:0-16420 GCA_035648815.1 Verrucomicrobiia bacterium
GATTGTTCGCGGGCAGCTCTCTCCGGATGAGTGTGTCCGAGTTTCAAACGTGGGCTGGAGGTGTGGACACCCAGGGCGGCGGAAAACGCTGGCGATTTGCCATGCCGGCCGCTCCCAATCTGCTCTGGTGCAGCCCGATCAACAATGGACATCCCGTGCAATAAAAAACATCATGCCTCCGGTCTTCCCTCGCCTGCGCGCTGAATACTGGCTTTCGGGCATCCTCCTGATCGCCTGCTCCGGAACCCCCAGCGCAGCCATCTCCGGGGAAGATCCTGGCTTCAACCAGGAATGGCGTTTCAACCGCGCCGATGAATTCCAGGGCCAGTTGCGCGATTTTGACGACCGGTCCTGGGAAGCCGTGTCTCTGCCGCACACCCCCCGCATCGAAGCGCTGGTCAGCGGGCAAAACGCGCGGCAATGGCAGGGCATTTGTTGGTACAGAAAACATTTCCAACTGCCCGCCGGCGCCGACAACAAGGAAATCCTGCTTCGCTTCGAAGGCGCCATGAACGTCGCCGACGTCTGGGTCAACGGAAATCTGGCCGGCCATTTCCTCGGGGGTTACCTCCCTTACGTAACGGATATCTCACGCCTCATCGCGCCCGGAGAAACCAACGTCATCGCCGTTCGACTCGACAATCGAGATAACCCCATCACCGGACCCAAGCCGCTGACCACCCTCGATTTTAATCTCTATGGCGGCTTGTACCGCACCGCCTCCCTTGTCGTGAAGGACAAACTGCATATCACCGATCCCATCTTCGCCGATACCGTCGCCGGAGGCGGCGTGTTCGTGACATTTCCGTCCGTCTCCTCCAACGAGGCAACCGTCCAGGTCCGCACTCAAATCGGAAACTCCGACACAATTCCGCGTTCGTTCATCCTGAAAACAACGCTGTTCGACGCCGCCGGAAATGCCGTCGCCTCCGACGCATCCCCGGACACAGAATTAGCCCGCGGCGCCCGGCGGGAACTCGTGCAGCAAATCAAGGTCCTGAAGCCGAACCTCTGGTCGCCAAAATCACCTTGCTTGTACCAACTTCGATCGGAATTGCGCGCCGGCCGGGAAACGATCGATGTGACTGAGACCCGCGTCGGCATTCGCCGGATCCACATCGACAAGGACGGTTTCTGGATCAAGGGTGAAAGAATGCGGCTCCGAGGCGTCAACCGGCACCAGGAATATCCCTACATCGGCAACGCGGTCCCGCAACAGGCCCAATACCGCGATGCGCTCAAAATCAAGCAGGCCGGCTTCGATTACATTCGACTCTCCCATTACCCTCAGTCCCCGGCATTCCTGGACGCGTGCGATGAGCTCGGGCTGGTCGTCATGAACAGCATCATGGGATGGCAGTATTTCGGCCGGGACCCCGCCTTTTCCGAAACAAAACTGCGCGAGTGCAGACAACTTGTCCGGCGCGATCGAAATCATCCCTGCGTCATTCTCTGGGAGGTCTCTTTAAATGAAAGCGCCATGCCCAGGTCATTCATCGACCAGGCCCATGCCATCACTCACCAGGAATATCCTGGAGACCAGTGCTTTACCGCCGGCTGGCTTGAAGGATACGATGTTTTCATGCAGGCCCGCCAGCACGGTGGCTGCCTCTCCATAACAAACAAGCCCTGCGTCATCAGCGAGTATGGCGACTGGGAATACTACGCCCAGAACGCTGGGTTCGAGCAAAACCGATGGAAGGATCTGCAGCCTTCGGAACGCAGCAGCCGGCAATTGAGAGGCAACGGCGAGGTTCGCCTCCTCCAACAGGCCATGAATTTCCAGGAAGCACACAATGACAACCTCAGAACCACGGCGTTCGCTGACTCCGCATGGGTCATGTTCGATTACAATCGCGGCTATGCGCCGGACCTGGAGTCGTCGGGCATCATGGATATCTTCCGAATTCCAAAATTCAGCTACTGGTTCTTCCGCAGCCAGCGCGATCCCAACGAACTCATCGCCGGCCGCCCCTTGGGACCCCAGGTATTCATCGCCAATTACTGGACTGCGCAATCTCCACTCCAGGTCCGCATCTTCAGCAATTGCGACGAGATTGCGCTGTACTTGAATCACCGGTTGATCGAGCGGCGCCGCCCGGAGGCGTCGCGCGCTGGATCGCGACTGAACCATCCGCCTTTTGTATTCAGCCTGGACCGGTTCGAGCCCGGCACGCTCCTCGCCATCGGGTATCTCAACGGACGCGAAGCGGCTCGGGACGAAAGACGAACCCCCGGTGAAACCAGCCGGCTCACGGTTCGGTTCGACACCGCCGACAGGCCCCTGGGCGGGAGCGGCAAAGATGCGGTGTTCTGTTACGCCGACGCCCGCGATTCGGCAGGCACCCTGGTGCCTCAAGGCGCCGCGCCAGTGTTCTTCGGCACCGCCGGAGCCGGCAAAATCATTGGAGCCAATCCCATTGTCACCGAAGCGGGCACCGCAACCATTCTTCTGGCCTGCGATGGCTCTGCCAGCCCCTGCGGCGTTTATGCAATTTGCCTGGCGCCCGCCGGGGATCGCACGAGCATTCTTTCCGCCGCGGCTGCGCCCGACGGCAGCCCAATGCCGAATTTTGCCGTGCATTACACGACCGACGGAACTGACCCCACCATGGATTCCCCCACGTATTCCGGCCCCATCGCCGCGGCCCGGAATCTGCGCGCCGCCATCATCGTCAACGGCCAAACCATCGCTGTCGCCGATTCGCGCGCCAAAGCTGCCTCGACAAGCGATACCACCGTCTTCACAGCCGGAATCAATTCGTCTGAAACACGCTCCAGCCCGCGCGGGATCTCGGATCATAACTGAAGCAGCGATGTCCCTGCCAAATCCCCGGTAGCAACGGCGTTGCTGCGCCGTGGGCGCCGCGCAGCAGCGGCGCAATCTGGGCGTGGCCCCCGCGATGGGTGGTACCCGGGCCTTGGAAAACTCCGCCCCTCGGGCGAGGGCCGCCTTGCAAACCTCGTCCTCCCCCCTTATCGTCTGCAAAGCACAATGAAAACCGTTCTTAAGAGACGTTTGCTCTTCGGGGTTGTTACCGCGGTGCTCGCGTTCAATCTGTTCCTCGGCGCCCGCGTTTATACCAATTCCGCGTTCGCCGCCCAAAAGGATTCTCCTTACCCCAACCTGAAGCTTTTTTCCCAGGTAATGGAAAAAGTGCGGCGTGATTACGTGGACGGCAAAAGCCTGACCTACCAGGACCTGGTCTATGGCGCGCTCAAAGGAATGATTGATAAACTGGATCCTCACAGCGAGTTCCTGGATCCCGAACGATACCGGGAGCTTCAGAGCGATACCGAGGGCCATTTCGGGGGCTTGGGCATTGTTATTGCCATGAAGGAAAGCTTCGTTACGGTCGTTGCTCCCATGGAAGATACTCCCGGCTTCAGGGCCGGCATTCTGTCGGGAGACCGCATCATAAAAATCGAGGGCCGAAGCACCGACAACATGAACCTGCAGGATGCAGTCAAGCTGTTGCGTGGCGAACCCGGCACCGATGTCACGATCACCATCCTGCGCCCCTTGTCCGGCCAGGTGAAAGATTACAGGCTGACGCGGGCCATTATCAACGTGGACATGGTCAAGGACATCAACGGCAAGAAGGAATTTCCGCTTGCTGACAACAAGATTGGCTATGCCAGGCTCGTGCAATTCGGGGACAGGGCCAGCGAGGAACTGGAAGCAGCCATCAAAAAGCTGAAGGCCCAGGGAATGCAGGCGTTCATCCTGGACTTGCGGTGGAACCCTGGCGGCTTGCTGGATCAGGCGGTCGATGTGTGTGAGAAATTCCTCCCGCCGCGGCAACTGGTCGTGTCCACCGAGGGCCGCAGCCCCGGCCAGAACAGCGTGCGCCGGGCAGGCGGGCATGGAGACGAACTGGTCAACCGCGACTCCACACCGATCCCGATGGTCGTCCTGGTCAACCCATGGAGCGCGAGCGCTTCGGAAATCGTCGCCGGCTGCCTCCAGGACCTCCACCGCGCCATCATCGTCGGCGAGAAAACTTTCGGCAAAGGCTCCGTCCAAAGCATCATCCCGCTGGACGACGGTTCCGCGCTGCGGTTGACGACCGCCAAGTACTACACCCCCAGCCACAAAGTCATCCACGAAGTCGGCATCACGCCCAACGTGGTCGTGCCGGTGACGGACGAGGAGGATCGGGACCTGCAACTCAAGCGCACCCCCGGCGGGTTGGAGACACAGGACGAAAAAGACCGTGAACGCATTCGCAACACACGCGACCTGCAGTTGGAACGCGCCAATGACTTGCTCAAAGGAATCCTCCTCTATACCCAGCGCGCCCCTGAACGAATGACGGAGCCCGGCAGAAAAATGGCCGCCATGCGCGGATCCGCCGAGTGAATCCAGGCTCCACTCGATGACCCTGCTCGCGTTTGAAACATCGTGCGATGAGACCAGCGCCGCAGTCGTTCAAAACGGCCGTGTATTGGCCAGCGTCGTCTCTTCCCAGATCAAATTGCACTCGGAGTATGGCGGTGTGGTGCCGGAATTGGCCGCTCGCGAACATTTGCGCAACCTGATGCCCGTCGCCAGGTCGGCTTTGGCTCAAGCCGGAGTCACCGCCGCCGAGCTCACCGCCGTCGCCGCCACCCGCGGCCCCGGCCTGCCCAGCGCCTTGATGGTCGGGTTCAAAGCCGCCCAGATGATGGCCTTCGTCCTGCACAAACCCTTCGCCGGAATCCACCATCACGAAGCGCACCTCTACTCACCCTGGATCACCGGAAATCCCGTTGCCGCCGATTTCGACTCCTTCCAACCCAATGTCTCGCTCATCGTCAGCGGCGGCCACACCATCCTCGTGCGCGTGAACGCGCTCCTCGATCACACCGTCCTCGGCGGCACGCTCGACGACGCCGCCGGCGAATGCTTCGACAAGACAGGCAAGTTGATGGGTCTGCCCTACCCCGCCGGACCTGAAATCGACCGCCTCTCCGAAGGCGGGAATCCCGAGGCCTTCGATTTTCCACGCCCGATGATCCATGAAGCGAATGACGATTTCAGCTTCAGCGGATTGAAAACTTCCGTGCGTTATTTCCTGCGGGATCATCCGGAAACGCTGGATGAACCGAAACGACTGCGGGACCTCTGCGCGAGCGTGCAGGCGGCGATCGTGGATGTGCTGGCAACCAAGACACTGAAGGCCGCGCGCCGGGCCGGCGTCGCGTGCGTCACCGCGTCGGGCGGTGTCACCTGCAACCGAGCCCTTCGCCGCCGGCTGGAAGCCGATTGCCGGAGCTCCGGCCTGACGCTCCGTCTGGCTCAGCCAAACCTCTGCACCGACAATGCCGCGATGATCGGGATTCTAGCCGGGCTAAGACTTCAGCACATCGCTTCGGCAGACATGTCCCAGGAAGTCCTTCCCGATTGGGATTTGAATGAGATGGGTGGATGCAGTGCGGGGTGAGAAGGACCTAACAACCCGGAGGGTTGCCAGAAAGTAGCCGGAGGTCGGAGCCTAGCGGAGACCTCCGGTTCGATGTGGAGATGTTGCGCCATCCTGGAGGGATGGCAGAATCCTGCGACTCCTGGTAGGCCCCTGCCTCCTCTGGACCTCCGAGAGTCTCGGGCGGACATGGGGACGAGCCGTCCCCACCCCGGTTCACTTCTCCGACGTCTTGAACGTGTAAGCGACGGGCTCCAACTCTACTCCACTGGCGCTGCAGAAGTTGCGATACGATGGGCTGTTGAGCCATAATGCGTATTCCCAGTTCGGTTTCAGTTCAACGGGCAAGACGCATGTCTTGCGATCTGCCGCCCAGGAAGGCCGTTTGCCTGCGGGAAACTTCGGATAGTGCGGGCCCTCTCCACACCAGGAAAACCCCGGGCCCATCGGGACATTGAACCTCACACGCAATTCCTTCACGCCAGGACTGACGTCCTTCACGCCATTGACAGGCGTCATCTCGACAACATGCGGCACCATGACTTTCTCTTTCAACATTTCGCTCGCGCCTTTCGTCGTGAACAAAATTGCAGTTTGAACAGCCGCAATTCCATTGGTTCCGCGGAAGTTCCGATAGCTGGGCGAATTGATGCCGACACGATACAAGTGCGCCGCCTGAAGTTTCACAGGAAGAACACACGTTCTTTTGTCATCGAGCCATCGCGCGCGGATCCCTTCGACGGTTTGTGGAAACTCAGGGCCGCCGCCGGTCCAGGACATGCCGCCGCCCATGTCGCGATCAAAGATCACTTTGATTTCCGTCAGAAGCGGATCGACATCCGTGGAACCATTGGCGGGAGTGGTTGAAAGTACCAGGGGCGGGCTGTTGGGATCCGGAGGCGCAATGGCTTTCTTATCACCCTGAGCTTCCGTGAGGGTCACCAGTGCGAGCGCGGCAAAGACGCACGCACCCAGCGTTAATCCACGGCCTGTTTTATGGAATTTTGCGATCATATCAATTCTTTCTCTCATGCGTTGTTTATCTTCCAGGATTCCTGCCACACTCGGGGCCCAGCGCGTACGGCCAAATCCCTCCAGGAGTTTAATGATGGTCAGGCCATACGATTCGTTTGCGCCGCTGCCGGCGCGCGAAAGCACGAGCCGGTCACAGGCCAATTCGCGGTCGCCACGAAGTCGGTGCAAGGCGAGCCAAACCAAAGGATTGAACCAGTGGATTATCTGGCAGGCCACCATTAGCCAGCCGACAAGTATGTCGTTGCGCTTGACGTGCGCCAATTCGTGCAAAAATACGTGCCGCAGTTCTTCGCGCGTCAAAGTTCCAGCGAGCCCCGCCGGCAACAGAAGCCGAGGACGGACGAAACCGAACAGCGACGGGCTATGGACCGCGTCCGTTGCTATTAACAGCACAGGCGCGTTCACTCCCATCAGTTCCTTGCAATCCTCCAGCAGATGGAGGGAAGCCTCATCGATCAAAGGTCGTCGGCGCGCCACGCGACGATGAATTTTGAAATGATTGACCGCTGCGCACGCGCCGAGCGAAATCGCCCCCGCCGCCCACAGCCACCCGACCCAGAAGTATTGGGCGGGCGGCGTGACAGGGATTGAGAGCCCGCCTGTTTCCAACCGGGGCGACTCCGGAATTGGAATGCCAGTAACGTTTGGGCCTGCATCGCGGTTGACGATGGAGACACGAAGAAAATTGAAAATGCTCAATGGGGACGAAATGCCCCAAGGCAACACCAGGCGAAGCAACACCAGCAACCACAGGGCGCATAGCCAGCCAGGCCTGAGAAAGCGCCTGCAACTCCACTGCACTGCCAGAACCAGCACTATGAGAACCGACGCCTGTGCGGAGACTTTCAGCAGAGTCGGCAGGTGCGAGAGCAGGGTTGACATAGACCTTACTCCGGGTTCTTCAAGAGGCGGCGCAATTCGCGTATTTCATCGGGCGACAGTTTTTCCCGCTCGACGAAGTGGGCGAGCATTGGTTTGAGCGAACCGCCAAAGACCCGTTCGAGGAATGATTCGCTGGCGGCGTCCACGCATTCCTCCCTTTTAACAAGGGGTCGATAGACGTAAGCCCGTCCTTCCCTGCTGAACCCCAAAGCTCCTTTCTTGACCAACCGGCTGAGGAAAGCCTTGACCGTCCGCGGATGCCAGGAAGAATCGATGAGCGTCAGAGCGTCGATTATCTGGCCGGCGGAACAGTGGCCATGCGCCCAAATGACCTTCATGATTTCCCATTCAGTTTCGGAGATTCTTGGAATTCTTTTCATGGAACCATTCTGCGAAAAAGCCCGCGTCCTTCGGCGGCAAACACACGATTACCTTTGTAATCTTTTATAGATTACATCCGTAGTCGTTTGAGTCAATGAAAATCTTTTCATTGCGGCGGGCTGGGATGGCGGTCTTCTCCGGCTTGCCTGGAAGTTTGAAGTGCGCGAGTGGGGACGAGCCGTCCCCACCCCGGCGCAGCGCTACCGACGCGGCTGGGCGCGGCGCAGCGTGGGCTGGGCGGCAAAGGCCCTTGAGTAAGCGGCGTTCTGATGGTCCGCGCCGTGGCATTTGAGGGTGCAATTGCCACCGGACGCTCCGGTGGAAACAAATTGCAGCCGGCCGTTGGAGGAAGCGCTGACGTAGCGGGTATTAAAGTTGATCAGGTTTCGGGCGCTTTGAACACCGTGGGAATCGTGGCAGGTGACGCACGAGGTTTTTTGGTCCACCACATGGAACCGGTGCCCGCTCGGCTGGCCTTCGGCATTGACCGCCTTGAAGCTGTCATCGCGCAGAATGCTGTCGCGGCTGTGACATTTGTAACACAGCGCGTACGCCGCGGCGTTCTCAGGCTGGAAATCCAACTGAGCCAGGTTGCGTTCCAGCAACGGGGAATACATCGAGCCGTGCGGACCATTGGCTCCCGCCCCGCCCGCGTTGGGGCCCTGATCGTTGTTATGGCAATCGCTGCAGTAAATCACGCTGGCTGCGTTCCAGGGCGCCAGCAGGCTGGGAACATTCCCGTTTTTGCCGGGCATTTCGACGGGGTGAAACGAAAGATTTCCGGGACTGAATCGCAGCCGCATATTTGGCTGCACGATATTGCGGGGAACGGACGCCGGCCCTTTGACCAGTGTGTCGCCATGACATCGAAAGCAGAGTTCGTACTCGCGCGTAATGTTTTTGACAATCGAACCACTGGCATCGACACCCTCAACGCCGACCAGCGCGCCCCCCGCGTTAGGTCGAATCGCTTTGGCATCATTGGCCGCGTGCGGATTATGGCAGTCGACGCAGGACGCATGGCGCGTCGTCAGGTTCAACGGGTTCTCGGCCGCATCGTGCAGCGAACTGGTGGTGAGGACCGGGTGCACGCTGGCTTTGTTGAATTCGCGCGCCAGGTCTTTGCCGCCCATGCCGCCGTTGTGGCAGACCAGGCAATTGTCCTCGGCCTTGGCGAACCTCAACAGGCGCTGGTGCGTTCCCGCCGCATGCGGCGCGTGGCAGTTTTCACACCCATTGGCGGCAACAGTCGCGTATCCGCCCTCAGGCCATGGGTTCTTCCCGGCGCCATTCCACGTCGCGCCCGAATTCCGGTGCACTGACCGCGCCCAAAATTCCGGATTGTGACACGTCAGGCAGAGCGCGGACGCATAGTTATTTTCAACCAGGAATTTCCCGTTCTGATCGGAATGCGGGTCGTGGCAGGAAGTGCATTGCACCTGGTTTCCATCGGCTAGCCGCACATAATGAGTCAACGTGGAGGGATCCTTCAATTGGTTGTCGCGAGCCGCCAGCGCCGAATCATACGTGAAAGAAACCGGGTGATCATCCGAAAGATCGGTGCCGAGCACCGCATGTCCCGGCGGCAACGTGCCCGATCCACGCATCGGGATGCTCAACTTGCGGCTGCGCACCATCCCCAGGGCCACCGTCCCATCGTGGCAGCTCAGGCAGAGTTTTGAATCCCCCGTCGGCTGGCCCACCGTCGCCTTGAGCGTCGTGCTCGAGTAGGGAATATAGCTGGCGGTGGACAGGGCATGATTCCAAAGCGCCTTCTGGCCCGCGCTCATATGGGGAGTGTGGCAGAACACGCACATGTCCGACTCTCCCACCGCCTGCACCTGCGAATTGCCCGTGACCGCCAGGTTGTGTTTGGATTGAACCAACCCCGGCCCCACCCCAAAAACCGGCAGTGCAATCAGGAAAGCGAGAATAGGCATGGTACTCCGCCCGGCCGCACCCCGCCGGCCCTCGACCCTCGACCCTCGACTCTCGACTGAAGTATTCATGGGGTTCCGATAAATTGCAGGACTTGCACGCGGCGATTATAGGAATCGGCGATGTAAATTTTATTGTCGCGCGAAATAGCCACTCCGTTGGGAAGCCAGAATTCCCCGGGCTCCGTGCCGCTCCGTCCCAGAGACATCAGCAATTGGCCATCGCCGTTGAAGAGCTGCACGTTTCCAAAGAGCGCATCGACGACATAAATGTGGCCGAAGCTGTCCACGGCCACGCCTTTGGGCCGGCTGAAACAGCCTGGCACATCCCCGCGCGATCCGAATTGGCGCAGGAATTTTCCGCTCCCGTCAAAAATCTGCACCCGGCTGTTCATGGAATCGGTTACCAGCAGGCGGCCGGTTTCATCCGAGGCGATATGAGTCGGATAATTGAATTCGCCCGGCCCGGCGCCGCGCCCGCCAAATTCAGAAACATAAGTGCCGTCCATCCCGAACAGCACTACGGCATGGCGCGCGCTGTCCACGATAGCCAGCCTGTCGTTGGCGATGGCAATGCCCGAGGGCTGGACAAGGTGATTGGTAATCACAAACCGCAAGGCGCCATCCAGGCCGAAAGCGACTATCCTGCCGAGCCCGGAATCGGCGACGAACAAAGTTCCATTTCGTTTCTCGACGGCGACGGGGGAGACAAATTGCATTCCGCCCACCTTTTCCCATCGCAGCCATTTCTTTTTGGCACCGTCAAAAAAACAAACGGCGCCCGCGCCGGTGTCCGTCAGGCAGATATTCCCGTCTTCATCCAGCCCGATTCCAAACGGCTTGACCAGGCTGTGGGTCCCCTGCCCCGAGCCGGTGAGCCAATGGCCCACCCTCCCCAGCAACGAAACCGGCGCGCCCGGTCCAATGGAGCCCTGAATCGTCTCCACAAACGCAATCTTCGGCTCGTCCGGCGGCGCGGGCCAGACCATCCGGGTGCCCGCTCGCGCATCACCGGCCAGCAGCGCGGCTCCAAGCATCACGACAGTCCCGAATTGTACCGTTGTTAACATGTGCCAACTAAAATTCTCTTCGGAGACGGAGATACCCCATGTTCCTCACGCGCTTCTCGGTATTCAAGTATTCATCGTAGCCAAAGTCATACCCCATGCTCGCCGTAAATTTTCCCGAGGTGTACTGCACGGTGGGCCGAATCACCGCCAGCGTCTGGTCCACGTCTTCACCCGAGGTTTGCGTGACGCCCGCCTCCAGGGTCAAACCAACGTGCCGGGTCAACGAACGGTTATACCGGGTAATGAACGAATAAAAATCCTGCGTCCGCGAGGGCATCTCATACCGGGCAAAGGTTTCATTCAGATTAAAACTCAACGTGGAATATTCGTCGGGCTGAAACGTGAACGACTGAAACAGCCGCGTGGCCCGGAACGGCGACAGGTTGGACTCGTAAACCTCATACTCCACCCCGGCCCGCAAATAATGCCAGCTCAGTTCGGTGCCGCCCACGAAATCGTCCAGGTTTTGCACCAGCAGAAATTCCGAGCCGTAGTTGTGGACCGTGTTGAACCTCCCATACACGCTCCAAAGATTCTTGAACAGGTCCACCCGGATGCCGCACGCGTTGTTGATCGTGTCGTATGCGCCCGAAGGACTCGCGTCGAAGCTGTAGCTCACCAGCACCGACGTGGGCATCGTCGAACCGGTCCGGCGCTGAATGATCGTCAATTGCCCGTTGGGAATGACAATATAATCGATCCCGAGCACAAATCCTTGCGGGGGCTGATGCGATGTGTCGGTGACCACGATCGTGCTCACGATCACGTTGGGCTGGTTCAGAAAAATGCTGTTCGGCGGCGCCCCGTTGGCGGACGTTCCAAATGTGTGCGGCTCGTCGTTGGCCGGGAGAATCCCCCCGGTGCTGTGAACGTCGGTGTGCAGCAGCAGCATTGTCTCATAGATTGTCAGTGTGCCCGTGCCGTCCAACTGCTTTGTGTAAGTGAAGCCGGGCCCGCCGCCAGCCTGCAAGACTTCCTGCCCGTTCAATCCGGCCGACGACGTCGTCCTGTATCCTTGAATCCCCAACTCCGAAACAAGGCTGTTATAAAGCCTGTGCTGCACAGCCGCATTGCCATAGAAATTATCCGTATTGTCGCCATCAAACGAGTTCCGCTGATAATTCAGCGCGAGGCGGCTTTTCAGCGTGTCGCTATGATCGGCGTAAAGATTCACCGCCGCATTGTAGAAATCGCTGGGCTCTGTGAAATTCGCGAGGTGATTATAGCTCAGGTTTACCAGCGAATGATATTGCTGGTGCTCGCCAAAGTTTTCCGAATCCACCAGCCCCACCGTGTGGTCCTCCCCGTATCCGACCGTGCCGAAATTATCAATGGTGTACCGTGAAAACGTGTAATTGAGCCCGCTGCTGCCCGTCGCGCGGTTGTTGTTCGCATCCAGCGTCGCAACGGTGCGATCGGTTTTCGTCGGAGTGCCATACCCTGTCGCATCCTGGATTTCGCGCCACACCGACGCCGACGCGACCCACGGTCCCTCAACGTAACGCAGCCCCCCGCCATACCGCGTTGTGTCCAGGTAAACGCGGTTGAAAAAATCGTAATCCTGGTAGGTATGGGCGTAACTGGTGAACAGATTTCCGTTCAGCGCCTTGTGATCGAATAGTTGCGCATTGCCCAAAAAGGACCCGAGATATCCAAACTGATTTTCCGTGTGCGGGTTCGGACCCGTAAACTCCTGCTTGCTCCAGCCCATCGACCCGTCCACCGCGACTTGATAGGTAAACAGGTTTGGATGATACACCGATCCGGAAAAATCCAACCCCACCAGCGGCCCGACGAACCATCGCGTCTGCCGGACGGTGCCGGAATTGCCAAATCTCGCAGTCTCCTCGTAACCTTCGGCGTACACGCCCGTGGCGGCCTGGTTTAAGCGGAATGTCAGCCAGCGCGGCTCTTCCGAGACGGGCAGGATTTGCGCCTGCGCGCAGCCGGCGGCGGTCAAAAAAATCGACAGTCCAATGCGCGCGCCGAATCTCATTTGGAACCCTCAGCGTCGCCGCCCGAGACGGGCTTCGGTGTGGCCGGCGCCTGGAGCGCCGCGGCCTTCAGAAGTTTGGCGTCTTTCCCAAGGTGCGGATCATGACACTGAATGCACCCGGTTTCCCACGCATCCTTGTGAGCGGGGATCTTTTCCAGGTCCGCCTTCTCATGGCATTCGTAGCATACGGCGGGAATGGGCTTCAGGAGCAGGGCCGCGTTGTCCACCGCATGCGGCGAGTGGCAGGAATCACAATCACCATCGGCCGCCGGTTGATGCGTGTATTTGGCCTCCTTCATCTGCTTTTCCAAATCGTCGTGGCAATCCCAGCACAGTTTTCCCGGCGGTTTGATCAATAGGTGCTTCACGTCGGACTGGTGCGGACTGTGACAGCTCAGGCATTCACCGTTCTCAGCCGGCTGATGCTTCACCTTTGCGGTCTGAATTTGTTTTGAAATGGCTTCATGACAGCCCAGGCACAGCTTGCCCTCGGGCTTGGCAAGAAGGCCTTTCGAATCGGACGCATGCGGATTGTGGCAGCGCAGGCATTCCCCTTTCTCGGCCGGCGCATGTTTGAATTTGGCGCCTTTGGGAAACGGATCATGGCACTCCATGCACAGGGCCTGGCCCGTCTTCACCAGGAGAAATTTGTTGGGCGATTCATGCGGATCATGGCAGGAGGTGCACTCGCCATTGTCCACCGGCTGATGCACCACTTTCTTGTGCGCCAGAAAATCGTCATGACACTCGAAGCACACCTGCTTCTGCGGCCCCTTGAGCCGAACCGAGTATTTGGACTCGTGACATTCGCCGCATTTGTGATCGCTGAAGGGCGGGTGTGAAACGATTTGGGGTTTGAGCGCGATTGCCGCCATCGCCGCCGCATTGGTCCCCGCGGGAATCGACGTGAGGTTCGCCGCAGGCGCGTTGGTGCGCGCGGCAGGCGCCGGCACCCCGTCAAAAAAGAACGACAACGCCTTGTAATGCTTTTCCGAATTGCAACCGACCAGAAGTCCCGGCATCAGGATCAGCAGGATTTGAGTGAGGCGGCGCACGGGGGCTCCAGGCTACCGTTGCTTCAGAAATCCATAGACGCTGATCTTCGGATTCCCATATTGATTGGCCACGAGGATCAGGTACTCGATCTGGCGACCCGGCGCGACAAAGCTGCCGAAGTACCCGACATTGTCATAATCCACCGCCACGCCGGCGGGCAGGCTGGTGGCGCCAGGCCCGGTGCTGCCAGGATCGCCAAAAAACATCAGCAACCTTCCCTCAGAATCGAAAAGCTGGAGCACCTGCGTCGCTGCGTCCGCCACATACACCCGGCCTTCCTTGTCCACCGCGATGCCTTTGGGCCTGGCAAACTGGCCGGGGGCAAGTCCCTGTTGGCCGATGGTCCGCACGTAATGGCCTTCGGCATCGAACACCTGCACACAAAAACCGCCCGTGTCCGATACATAAACGCGCCCCTGCTTGTCCACCGCCACGTTGGTGGGCGAATACAGCTTGCCTTTTTCACCCTGCCCCTCGGAGGGAATCGTGCGAACCAGCTCATGATTCCCAAGCTGATAAACCCTGACTGCATGATTCTTCAGGTCGGAGACGTATAGAAGCCCGCCGGCAATCGCCACACCCGATGGCTTCATTTCGTCCTTCTTACCGATCGCTCCCAGGTAGGTTTCGTCCGCCGAATACATCAGCACCTGCTCCCGGCTCGAGTCCGCGACGTACAGATTGCCCAGGGCGTCCACGGCTGAAGTAATCGGAACACCCAGGTTTCCCTGCCCTGACGTCTTCAGGTAGTGCATCGACTTCCTGTCCAGGTTCATAATGGCAATCGTCGACGCGACGGTGTCGCAGACGTACCAGCGCCCCGGGCTGGATGTCACCCCGTAGGGTTTGCCGATCGGTTTGAACGTGCGATCTGGGCCGAGAATGAAATTCTTGAACCCGCTGTTGCCGAACAATTCGTCTTCGGACGAGAAACCGGTGAGATACTGGATGCGGGGTTCATCCGGTGGAGCCGGATAGAAAGCAGGTTGGGGTTTGGTTTTCGGGTGGGTGGCGCAACCGGCCATGACGAGCAGCAGGCTCAAGGCGAGCAGAACCGATGAGCGGCCCGGGAACAGTGATCGCGTGTCAGTCATGATTCAATTTTGAGATTGCCAACAGCCCGGACAACAAAGGACCGGTCGATTCACAGAAACCCCGGCAGCAACACCTGCACTCCAGGTGCCGACCGCCGGGGAAAACACGCGACGCTTAGGACGGCCAGCAGACTATTTGTTATGGCAAGCCCGGCACAAGGCGCTTCCGCTGCCATCCTGGCCGAGATTGAAAATCACAAGCAAGGGATTGTGCCCGGGTCCCGTCACGCTGCCTGCGTCGCTGTTGAAGGAAGAGTCGCCGCGCTGGCGGTGAACGTCATGACACGAAGCACATTGAAGCTTGGGAACGTTGTTGACGTCCGGGTACAGCATCGCCGCCTGGACCGTCTGGCCGGCCAGGTTGTTGCCTGACGAAACTACCGCGCCCAACACGCGCGTCGAGGGGTCATACAAGGAATTGGCGGGAACAATCTGGGCGGCCAGTGTGGAGTCGTACGTAAAAGATATCGGATGATCGCCGCTCAAATCACCATTGGCGCCGACCTGATAATCGGAATTGATCATCCGGGGAGACCCACCCTGGATGGCTCCGCCGTACTGGTTGACGGCGAGAGAACCATCATGGCAGCTAAGGCAAGCCTTGGAGGAGCCGTTGGGCTGGCCGATGGCGATGCTGTTGGCCACCACGGTCGGACTGGTGAACGGCGTGAAAGTCCTGGTAGTCGTGGCGTGGCCCCACAATGGAAGCAATTGATTGTTGACGTCGCTGCCGTGGGCCATGTGACACGGTCCGCACAGATCACGCGTGGTGTTCCAGCTTTCATGCGAGAAGTCGTGCATGGAATTCGCGATGCCTGCCTGCGCCAGCAATGGCGCGAGGACGAGCGCCAGTCCCGATCCGACATGTTTCAATGTTGTCATAGTTAGCGTGTTCTAATGCTTCCGAGCTTCAGTCGCCCCTGCTTCTCACGACGCGGACCTCGTGCCCCGCCGACGGCGCTTGCACGACCCGCACTGGCAACCGGTTCCGGTTCATCCCAGCCAGTGTTCTCCGGCCTGTCAAAAGCCTCTACACATTCCTTGCAAAACTCTCAACATTTTTTGGGACATGAAACCGCAACCGCAAAAATATGTATTAGATTATCTATCTTATCTACGTCATCACTATTAGCCAAGTAAACACTGGGCGATTGTCCATCCCGCCCTGCCACCTCAACCTTGGGCATTTCAGCGCCTCCTCGCTGTTGGTCTCCTTCAGACAATAGGTGGTAAGAGAATGGCAAGGCAAGTGTAGTCCCTTGCAACGCGCAGGATAGGATCAACGCCGATGAAAAGCGCGTGACCACTTTCCGGCTCCCGAAAGCGGGAGTGGACTGGGCAAGCGCCATGCGGTCGGTTCCAGAGAAGCAACTCGAACACAGCAGCCAAGCTATGAATCAGATGCAACCCACTATCCAAAGCCGGGCCGCCGGGTCGCTGGCGACAGCACTGGCCTTTGCCGCCGGCCTTTTGATCACGGCCACGCCGGCCCAGGCCGACATGTACCGCCTCACGCCCATGCCGGGTGGAATCGATTCGCACCCCCAAATCACATCCGTCACCC
>DASRKU010000259.1:0-6164 GCA_035648815.1 Verrucomicrobiia bacterium
TTCAGGAAGCTGCCCACCACACAGCCGAAAACAAAAAAAGTGACCGCCCAAAACCCTGGCGGCACTCCGGCCCAGTAGTGAGCATTAAAGATGGTATTCATCCATAGATATTCTTCCGGAGCGCCTGGCGCATGATGTCAATCGGGGCGGGTTTGCCGGTCCAAATCTCCAGCGCCCGGGCACCCTGGTACAGCAACATGCCCAGTCCATTGGCGGTGCGGCTTCCGCCCTCGCGGGCGGCCTGGAGCATGGGTGTTTCAGCGGGCCGATAAATCATGTCGTAAACGGCCCGGGCCTGGCGCAGCGAAAATTGTTTTCCATCCACCGGCAATGGATCCGCGGGGGACAGGCCAAGGGACGTGGCGTTGATTGCCAGGTCGACCTCGCCCCTGGGATAACCGACCTGAATTTTCACATTGGGATGGCGGCGTCTGATTTCTGCGGCGATATTTCCGGCCTTGGAAAGAGTCCGGTTCACGACAAAGAGTTCCGCCACATTTTCGGACGCAATTTTCAAGGCGGCGACGCCTCCGGCGCCTCCGGCGCCCATGAGCAGCACACGCGCGCCTCGCAGTTGCAGGCCCAAATCCTCCTGAATCGATTTCACGATCGCTTCGGCATCCGTATTGAAGCCATGCAACCGGACTTTCTCGGGCCGTTCCTGGTCGAACAGGTGCATCGGCAGCCACGCCCGGCTTTTGTCACGTCCTTCTACGCGGATCGTATTGACCGCGCGCCAGGTTCTGGCCGAGTCATCCAGCGCATCGACCATGTCCATGGCCAGGGATTTGTGGGGGACGGTGAGATTCAGACCGACGAATTGCATGCATCGGGCGCCCAGCAACGCGGCCCGGAGTTCCTCGAGCCGCACTTCGAACGCGAGATAACGCCAGTTGAGTCCGAGCGCTGCGATGCCGGCGTTCTGCATGGCCGGGGAGGCCGAATGCCGGACCGGACATCCCAGCACGGCGCAATAACGTGTGCTGGCATTGATGGGATCTGCAAACGGCTCGGGCACCCGGTGGTTATAGTCAGCGGAGGTCCAAGATCAAAGCCCAAATTGGAGACGGCGTCGTTTCTGCCGTGGCGTTAATTGACGCGCCAGCACATGGAGTGCGTGCGCTTTAGCGCCGCTTTGGGTTTGTGCACGCCTCTGGCGCAATCTTTGCCCTCAGCACGGTCATCCAGAGCGCCGGTAAACCGGGCGCACTCCATGCGCTTCGCGCTGGCTTCTGCGGTGGTGTTAATTCCCTACCTGGAACCTTCGTAATTCTTTGCGACCTCGGCCCAGTTCACGACCTTCCAGATCGCCTTGAGATATTCAGCGCGGCGGTTCTGGTATTTTAAATAATACGCGTGCTCCCAGACATCGATGCCGAAGATGGGTTTGCCTTCGACGCCGGAGATCGCCTTGCCCATGAGGGGATTGTCCTGGTTTGCGGTGGACACGATTTCGAGTTTGCCCTGGTGGGCGACCAGCCATGCCCAACCGCTGCCGAACCGGCCCATTCCCGCGGCTTCAATTTTCTCTTTGAAACCTTCGAAACTCCCGAATGCGCTCTTGATGGCGTCGGCAAGCTTGCCTGAGGGAGCGCCGCCCGACTTGGGGGCCAGGAGTTTCCAGAACATGGAATGATTGGCGTGACCTCCGCCATTGTTCCGGACCGCGCCCCGGATATCCACCGGGACAGCGTCGAGGTTGCTGATGAGCTGTTCGACGGTTTTCTTCTCCAGGTCCGGCTTTCCTGCGATCGCCTTGTTAACATTCGTCACGTAGGCCCCGTGATGTTTGTCGTGGTGGATTTCCATTGTCTGCGCGTCGATATGCGGTTCGAGCGCATCTTTGGGGTAGGGGAGAGGAGGAAGTTCGTATGCCATAGTATTTATTCAGTTTGTCGATGCCAAAAACAAATAACGTTTGCGTTTCGGATTCTTACGGGAACAACCGACAGTAAGATAGCACGTCGGCGGCAGAGTCAAGTCCTGAAGAAGGCTTGCAGTTCCAGGAGTCCTGGCCTGGTACTCGGAAGTTCTGCACCAGTTGCATCAGCGCCTCAAACGACGTGGGTTTGACGTAATTACTTCGCTACGAAACGCCGGCCCAAAGCGACTTCCTGAAGCCAACGCCGCTGAGCTTTGTAAGTTTTTGCCAAGAATGGGTGAACTTTCGACAATGTTGTGCGGATAAGCACCCCTTTTCCCTCTTGCTTACGAGGGCACCTCCCAGTACATTTAGCCGCGGCCCCTGAATACAGGTTTGTCAAAGTTCAGCGTCCTCGATGTATCACTGACTTTCCAGAAGTAACCCTCTTATCCAATGAAGTCTCCCCTGTTGTCGCGTACCGGTCTGGTTATGCTCCTGTTGTTCTCTTCCGCCGCCGCGTCCTGGGGCCAGGGAGTTGCCTACCCGAAGATCGAGGCGTCATTTAATGTCACCGGCATCTCCACTGATCCCGTCGTGCTGTTCGATTATGCCCAGACGGATATCAAAGTGGCGATCCTGCAACCCGATGCCAGCGTGATGACGCTCCCCGCGTTTTATGACGGCGGCACGACATGGCGGGTTCGCCACACCCCGACAATGGCCGGCGTCTACACGATCACCAATGTGGCGTTGAATGGCACCCCGATCAGCATCAGCAATCTGCAGCCGACAAATTGGACGGTGACTGGTTTCCCTCCCAAGCCCGGTTATGTGCTGATTGACCCGTCCAATCACCGTCGTTTCATCATGAGCAATGGACAGCGCTTTTATCCCTTGGGAGAGGATATTGCCTGGGACACCGGCACGCATACAGTGACCACCTGCCTGGCGAAAGAGGGGCTCGCGCATCTGAACTGGGCTCGAATCTGGATGGATCATTGGGACGGAAAGAATCTGGATTGGAACAGCGACGGCACGCCACCCGGCGCGTTGGGCGTATTGAATCTGACCGTCGCGCAGAAATGGGATTCGATCGTAAACGCGGCGGAGCAGGCAGGCGTGTATTTCCAAATGACGCTGCAGCATCACGGGCAATATTCGACGAGCACGGATCCCAACTGGGGCCAAAATCCATACAACACAGCCGACACATCGAGCACTATCGGGTTCCTGACGAGCCCCGACCAGTTCTTCACCAACGCCACAGCCCGGGCCGTTACAAAACGCAAATTGCGCTACAGCATCGCGCGCTGGGGTTATTCCACGTCCATCATGGCATGGGAACTTTTTAACGAAGTCCAGTTCACCTACGCGGCCCAGAACAATGAATGGAGCATCGTCCAGTCCTGGCATAACGAAATGGCCCAGTTCATGCGCGCCCAGGATCCTTACCACCACCTGATTACCACGAGTTCGGATCTGACTCACCCGATATGGGACCAGACGGATTACTACCAACACCATGAATATCCGACAGACTTGATTACCGGAATCCGCGATGCGCAGGACATCAGCGCCTCGCAAACCGTTGCTCCGGATTTTGCCGGCGAAATCGGCATCAACACGATTCCGCATGTCGGCATCAGCCCTCCAGTATGGGCCGGCCTCATGTCGGGACAATCCGCCGCGTCGATGGTTTGGTACTGGGATACGGTCGATCAGAACAATGATTATTTCCTGATGCAGGCAGCCGCCGATTTCGTGAAGCTTTCAGGGATCGGCAGCCAGGATGTCCTGACGAAATCCTCGCCGTGCACGACCGGAGGCACGCTGGGGCAGTTGCAGTTTGCGCCGAGCGGCGGCTGGGGACCCAATGCCGGACCGGATACGTTCACGGTCGGGAGTGCGGCGCCGGATGGCATCGGACTCTCCACCGCGTATCTTCAGGGCCAAGGCAATAGAAGCCTCCTCCCCAACGGCTATACGTTTAATGTGAATTATCCGTTAACGGGGACGTTCAACGTCCAAATCACACAACGGGCTGCATCGGGATGCACACTGCAGATTTTCGTGGACACGGTGCTCATAACGAACCGGGCCTGGGTTGCGACCGGCAGCGATGTCACCTCCAATATCTTCACCCAGATCCCCATCTCCTCGGGAGTGCACACGATCAAACTTTGGAATCCCGGAGCGGACTGGGCCAAGCTTGGCAACATCACATTAAAACCCTATGCGGCGCAACTGGGCGCTTACCAGGTGGGTAATACAAATTTTGCAGCGGTTTGGATTTGGCATCGCACCAATGTTTTCCTGGCAACACCCGGCCCGTCGGTGACGGGCACTGTGGACGTCAAAGGCCTCAATCCGGGCACCTACTCGGCCACATGGTGGGATACGTTCAATGCCGGGGCGATTAGCAGTTTCACTTTCACAGTCACCAACTCCAGTGTGCCTGTGACGCTGACAACTCCGGCGGTCACCCGCTCCGTCGCGCTCTATGCTGGGCTGCCACCGCAGGCAGGCGTCACTCCCGCCAGCTTGTCCGCCAGCGTCGTCTCAAACGCGCCCTTCTTCAGCTTGCCGGTGACGATCACGAATGGCGGCGGCTTGCCGCTGTCTTACTCACTGTCTGTTACAGGAGCAAATGTTGGCTGGGCGAGCTTATCCTCAACAAGCGGTTATGCGCCCAGGACCGGAGCCATTGTGGTGAGCGTCGGCTTCAATCCCGCGGGCCTTGCGCCGAACACCTACAACGCCACTCTCGTGGCGAACACCAGCGATTCGCTCCAGCCGCAATTCACCATCCCCATTTCTCTCACGATCACATCCACAGTTTCCACCACCTTGACAGGGATCGAAGCGTGGCGGCTGGCGAACTTCGGAACCACGAACAACACCGGCAATGCGGCGGATACTGCCGATCCGGACAACGATGGTTTGATCAATATACTCGAATACGCCTTCAACCTGAATCCGAACGTGCCGAGTCCAAATCCGATTTCCGTTGCGGCCATGGGGGGCTTCCTCACCGTGACATTCAACCGCACCCATCCGGCTCCAACTGACTTGAATTACGTCGCGGAAGTCACTGACGACCTGACAACGGGCATTTGGAATTCAGGTCCAAGTTTCACATCCCAGTCGGTGGTCGATAATGGCGACGGCACCGAAACAGTGACCGTCACCGACCTGGTCGCGATCGGGTCGGCATCGTCACATTTCCTGCGGATCCGGGTGGTGCCGGTTCCATAGCGTTCGGGGAGGGGACAGCTTGTCCCCTCAAGAAACAACGCGGGGGCGAGCCGTCCCCACCACCTCCAAAAATCCGAAACGGGCGTGCTCAAAGCCGCTTTTCGTCGGCGTCGATATAGTCAACGAAGCACTGGATATCGCTGCGATGGGACAGACCGGAGTCCTGCTTGCGGGTCTTCAATCGCTCCTGCATCGCCGCATCGTCCTTGCGCGGATAATTCAGCATCCGTTCCCGTTGCGCGGCTTTCACCGACTCAGGCTTCTTCACGTTCTTCAACACCCAGTCGCAGACTTCACCGTCCGTGATGGTGTTTCGGACCACCTCGATAAACGAGGCGGCGCCCACGCCGGCGGATTCCAGCCATAGCTGGTCGAAACCTTTGCAGAAATTGGGTTGGTAATCCGGGTGCAGCTTGCCCGCCAGGTGGAGTCGGATTTTGTCGATGAACCGGGGCAAATGCATCCAGCCGCACATCGTTTCACGGGGACTTCGCGGATAGATAATGGTGGAACTCATGCTCGATATTGAAGAATGCCGCCGCTCGCTGTCAATCGCGTGTTTCGGTCAAAACCGCTTCTCGTCGGCATCGTTGAGATCGACGAAGGTCTTGACATCCTCACGATCCGACAGTCCAAATTCCTTCTTCCGTTGCTCGAATCGAGCCAGGCCCTCAGCATCTCCGGCGCGGGGGCGATTTGTCATGTCGTCGGCATGGACCTTCTTTTCCGCGAGTGTTTTGCTGACGGTTTTTCGAACCCAGTCACAGACTTCGCCATCCGTAATGGAGCTTTTGACGATGTGAAGCATCTGATCGTGTGTGACACCGGCGGCTTTCAACCACATGCCATCGAAACCTCTGCCGAAATTGCCCTGGTAATCGGAGTGCAATTTGCCGGCGAGATGCAGCCGGATCTTATCGATGTACCGCGGCAGATGCATCCAGCCGTCCATCGTCTCTCGCGAACTGCGGGGATAAATGATATTGGCCATGCGTGGATCATTGGCGGAGAAGGGCCAGGTGTCAAGGTGGGGGCGGGGCTGGAG
>DASRKU010000260.1:0-2818 GCA_035648815.1 Verrucomicrobiia bacterium
GTAGAGCAGGGTCTGGCCGTCGGCGGCTCGCTTGGTGCACCGGCCCCAGGGGGTCTTTGCAAACGGACTCGCCGTCGTGTCATAAATGGCCTCCCCGTTTGCCTGCATCCATTGGCCGATTTTCTCCAGGCTCCTGACCGAGGGTTCGGGGAATAATCCCTCGGCGGTGGGCCCGACGTTCAGCAGGTAATTGCCTCCCTGGCTGGCGCAGGAAATCAGGTTGCGGACCAGGCTTTCAGGTGATTTCCAGTTCTGATCGTATTTGTTGTAACCCCAATGATCGTTCATCGTCATGCACGATTCCCAATCCACCCCCGGCCCAAAGCCAGTCGCCGGGATTTCCTGCTCGGGAGTTCCGTAGTCGCCCACACGCTCGCGGCCTTTGTCCATCCCCGACATGCCCGCGCGCCCTTTGCCGACTCGATTGTTGACAATGATCTGAGGTTGGAGGCTGCGCACATATTGATACAAATCCACGCCCCTCTCGTAAGTCCATGGATCCTCCCATTCGCCGTCGAACCACAGGATGCCAATGGGCCCGTATCGCGTGAGAAGTTCCTTCAACTGGCCTTTCATGTAGCCGACGTAGCGGTCCATGTCCGGCGTGCCGGTGGCTTTGTCGTTCCACGGGCGGCGTTTGCCCCAGTCCGGGTGGTGCCAGTCCATGATCGAATGATAAAAGCACAGTTGAATACCCGCATCGCGGCATGCGACGGCCAGTTCCTGAAGGGGATCGCGCTGGAACGGAGTGGACTTGATGCACCAGTCGGTCAGCTCGGATCGGAACATTCCGAACCCGTCATGATGCTTGGAGGTGATGACGATGTATTTCATGCCCGCATTCTTCGCAAGGCGCACCCATTGGCGGGCATCGAATTTCACCGGGTTGAAGCGGGCGGCGAATTTCTCGTATTCGGAGACGGGCATTTTGGTCTGCTCGAGAATCCATTCGCCGTAATTGGTATTGCCGTTCCACTCGCCTGCGGGGACCGAATAAACTCCCCAGTGGATGAAGAGCCCGAAACGCGCCTCGCGCCACCATTTCATCCGCGCGTCATGCTGGGCGGGTGTTTCGGCCGGCAAGACCTGGGAGGAATTGGTCGTCGCAGACGCTGCTCGCGGGACAGGGCAGAGCAGGAGAGCCAGGGTCGCCGCGCTGAGAGGGAGCAATGTGGACGCGTTCATGTGTTGGCTTTACTGGAACAGAGATGTCTTGGAAAGAGAGATCTTGGGCGAGCCTCGTGGCCGCGTCTCCTAAGAGCGCGGCTGACTACGACTCGCAAAGGGCTAAAAGATGGCCGCGTTCTTACGAAACGCGGCCACGACTTGAAAATCAGCACTGCTTCAGCGCGTTATCCAGCGCGGCACAGAGCGATTTCATGCTCGATTCGGTTTCGTCACCCATGTTCGAGATGCGGAACGTGGTGCCTTTTATTTTTCCGTAACCGCCATCGATCAGAAATCCCTGGTCCTTGGTCAGTTTCTGCAGCTTGGGAACATCAACGACCCGGCCGCCCGGTTTGGCTCCGTTGTTGACGCACGTGAGGGTGACGGATTCAAAACCCTTATCCGGGAACAACGTGAACCCGTTTCGCGCAGCCCAGTCGCGGGTGATTTGGTTGGTCTGCCTGTGGCGGGCGTAACGCGCCTCCAGGCCTTCCGCAAAAAAGTCGTCGAGCTTCGATGACAGGGCAAAGATGTGCCCGACGCTGGGCGTGCTCGGGGTCATGTTGCCTTCCGCGTTCTTTTGGAATTCAACGAAGTCGATGTAATAACCCCGGTCCTTTGCCGTGGCCGCTTTGGCCAGCGCCGCGGGCGAGCAAACGAAAATCGCCGTCCCGGGCGGCAATGCGAAGGCCTTCTGCGTCCCCGCCAGGAGCACGTCGATGCCCAGCGCATCGAACTCAATTTTGGTGGCGCTCATCGAGCTGACCGCGTCGACAACGAACATGATGTCCGGGTACTTTTTCTTCAGGGACGCGATTTCCGCCAGGGGGCTCATGAGGCCTGTGGACGTCTCGTTATGGATGACCGTGACCGCATCGAACCCGCCGCCGGCGAGTTTTTTATCGATGGCCTCGGCGCGAATGGGCGAGCCCCAGGGCACCTGGAGCGCTTCGGCGACTTTGCCGCAGCGTTTGGAAACATCGAACCACTTGTCCGAAAATGCGCCGCACATGCAGTTGAGGACCTTTTTGGAAACCAGATTGCGAATGGCCCCTTCCATCACGCCCCATGCCGAGGAGGTGGAAAGATAAACTAATTGCCGGGTGGACAGCAGTGTTTGGAGCTGCGGTTGAATTTTGGCGTAGAGGTCTTTGAACCCCTGGCCGCGATGGCCGATCATTGGCGTGCAAAAGGCGCGGAACGTCTTTTCGCTCACTTCGACCGGCCCCGGAATGTGGAGTTTTACATGTGCCATAGCCGGGCAGGAGTCTTCCTGAGGACCAGCTCAAAGGCAAGAGCAGGGTGACAAAAGCCAATTTTGGAAAAACAATTGGCAAGATTGCGCTGACGAGGGGCCAGCGGGCGCCGATTGCGAACGCACGCATGACTCACGCTAAGCCGCTAAGCCGCGAAGGTTGGGATTGAAGTTGAGCCCGGCGGCGATGGAACTCGAGGGTCAAGGCAACCTTTCCGGCTGAGCTGCGAGGTGAGAAGTGCGAAGGACGAGCGTCCGGGGTGGGGACGGTTTTGTAAAGATATCTGTGTAAGTGTTTTTTTGTTTTGTTTTTTGGTGTTGTGATTTCCCGAGTGTCGGCCTCGAGATAAAACGAGCAGGGGGCGAGCTGTGAGCCTTAGCTCGCGCCCCCTGCGG
>DASRKU010000261.1:0-2679 GCA_035648815.1 Verrucomicrobiia bacterium
GGTTCATGGCTGAGGGTGGAGGGTTGAGGGCATGAGCTGCAAGCCGGAGGCTTGCCAGAAAGTAGCCGGGGGTCGAGCGCAAGCGACACCCCCGGATCGTGTTCCGCGTTTTCCAACGACTCTGAATGGGTCGCAGAGCTCTTGCATCCCTCCAGGATGCCCGAGTTTACAAAACCACTACCGGGGGTCCTCGCTCCCGCCTCCGCTGGGGCTATGGCGGGCGGGGCGCTACAACCCCCGGCTACTATCTGCCAACCCTGCGGGTTGATAGAAAAAAACCGACATTCAACATCCAATCTGGTCGAGACATCCCTCACGCTGTCCTTCTCCCATCCATCCTTCCCTCTGAAGCTTCCGCCTTCGCTGAAGCTACGGCGGACAGGTCGGAAAATAGGTCCGACGGGAGAGGGAACAGCACCGCACGATTTGGATTGAATTGCTCTAATCTTTGCAACCAAAGCGTCAACCCATTCTCCCTCTCCCATCGGATGGGAGAGGGCCGGGGTGAGGGTTTTTCGTTGAAAGTTCAAAGGTTTAAAAATTCAGTCCTTCCGCTTTGGATGTTGGTTTGTTGGATGTTCACTCTTTTGGTCCCCACTCCAAAACCTCGCCCTTCGCACTTCTCACTTCGCACTTCCACAGAGGTGCACCTCCAGCCCCAGCTCAGCCATCATGGCCGCCTTGATTCGACACGCGCGCTGGGCCTGTCTCGCATTGGGCGCGTAGACGACCTGGATGTGATTGGACTTATGCCGGGCCATCATCTGGTCCCGGGTGACGCCGTCGAGCACCGCGTGCATGATGGGCCATTGCGGCGTGGTTTCGCGCCAGCGCCGGTCGGTTTCTTTTTGCGGCAAACCCACCACCCTTCCGGTGCCGATGTCACAATGCAAATTCCCGTTCATGACAAAAACCCGGCTCCACACGATGTGGCCCGGCTTGGAAACGCCTTTTACCGTGCCGCCGCCCAGCCGAAAGTACATCGAGGGCTGCCGTTCGCTCGAAGCGCCGGCGTATCCACCGATGAAATGAGCCGGTGGCGCCGCCCCGGAAATCAGGAACACCCACACATACTCGTCCAGCTTGTGCCTCATGCCACGCTCGCCATTTCGCGACGACAGGCCCGGATCGATTCCCGGCCCGACGTACCTTTTGCCCCAGCGCAAATCGTGCAGCGTGTTCTCAGGCGCAAAACCCAATTCGCGCCAGAGCCGGTTCGTCACCAGGCCATCCAAACCGGCGCATTCGTCGACTTCATTGAAATGCGGCAACGCCTCGCCCTCGAACAACACCCGCCCCGTCCTCGCATGACGCACCGGCGGCCGATCCACATTGTTCAACAAGCCTTCGGCAAGATCGCTCGCCGGAGCCAGATCCTTGAGCCCCTGCTGGTACTGGATGCCAATGGCCGAGCATCCGAATTCATCCGCCAACCGGACCGCCGCGATGTACATTTTGCACTGCTCAAGCACCTGCCGCAGCGTGAGGTCAGCCTCCTCGTCCGCGCCCAATCGAAACGTCATCCCCTTTTCCAGCAGCCACGAATACACAGCCTCGGCTTCGGAATCGCCAACCTGGAGCATTGCGGCGAACAGGGTCGACTGGCTCAATCGTTCCTTGAAAATCCCGGTCCGGTGAAGCAGCTCATCGGGAATGATGGCGTTGAACATACCCATGCAGCCTTCATCAAAGACCCCCAGGATCGCTTTGCGCTTCTTTAACTCACGCCCCATTTTCCTGCCCAATTCTTCGTCCCTTGCCGGCAACTTCACCAGCGACAGATCTCGGACGTGGCTCTGATCGTGTGTCACTACGCCATGCCCGAGCCATTGCGCCAGGCCCGCTTTGAAGTAAGCGTCCGCAAATGTTTCACTCCAAAGCGAGCTGTAGCGGATCCCAGCTTTCGTCATCGAACCGTTCAGGTTCAACATGCCAACCAATCCCGGCCACATGCCGCTCCAATTGGCAACCGTCAGGATCGGCCCCGCGTGCGTGTACAATCCGTGAAGGACATGATGGCTGTATTGCCAGACGCTCTCGGCCACGATGAGCGGCGCCGCCGGATCCAGGCGCCGGAACACTTCCATTCCCATTTTCTGGGAATCAATGAATCCATGTTTCTTGCGAGCGTCATACGCGTGGCCGCGGACGACTTTCCAGCCGGCGCCGGCCAGCACTTTTGTGAGCGTCTCTTCCATGCGCGCCTGTTCGGGCCAGCATTTCTGGTTCGCGGAGAGGCGCTGATCTCCGCTGGCGACGACGTAAACCCGTTTGGGCTTCAAATTCATTTCCATCCTAAAGATTCATGAGATTCCTGCGGATCTTTTCATCCGGCCGCCCCGCAATGCGCGCCACGTGTTCCGGGGTGAGATATACCGGGCCGCCAAGGGCCGCGGCTCCAAGCCGGATTTGCGCCGCTTTTTCCGCCATCCACAACGCGGCCAGAACGGCGTCCACCGTGGCGCCCAGGGCAATAATGCCATGATTCTCCAGCAGCACCAATCGCGGCGGCCGGCCGTTCGCGCTGATAAAGCTTTGCGTCCGCTCCCGGATTTCCCTGGCCAGCCGCAGCCCGGGATCGGTGTATGGCACAAACACCGAGGCAACGTCGCAACACACGATTTCATCGGGAAATACCCGCTTCTCAGCGAAATCCCGGGCCTGTGGCGAGCAGAGGAC
>DASRKU010000262.1:0-7788 GCA_035648815.1 Verrucomicrobiia bacterium
AAAAGCGCGACGAGTGCTTCCAACGCGGGTTGAATTGGATGCTGACCTTCCAGTGCAAAGACGGCGGGTGGGCTTCATTCGACAAAGATTGCACCAAAAACATTCTGGAAAAAGTGCCCTTCGCCGATCACAACGCGATGCTCGACCCGGAGTGCGCCGATATCACCGCGCGGATTCTCGAGTTGTTGGGCTATGAAGGCTACAGCACCGATCATCCGCAAGTGAAGCACGCGCTGGATTATGTTCGCGATCAGCAGGAGGCGGACGGCTCCTGGTATGGGCGCTGGGGAGTCAATTACATCTACGGCACCTGGCAGGTGCTGCGGGGGCTTCGGGCCCTGAATTTGGATATGAACCAGCCCTGGCTGCTCAAAGCGCGAGACTGGCTGGAAAGCGTGCAGCACGAGGACGGCGGCTGGGGCGAACGCTGCAACACGTACGATGATCCAGTCTTCAAAGGCCAGGGTCCCAGCACGGCATCACAAACCGCCTGGGCTCTGATGGGCCTGTGCGCCTTCGACGATCCCTATCGGCCGAGCATCCAGCGCGGAGTCGAATATCTCATCCGCACCCAAAATGCGGATGGATCCTGGACGGAGCTGGAAACGACCGGGACCGGTTTCCCCAAGGTGTTTTATCTGAAGTACGACATTTACCGGAACAGTTGGCCGCTCCTGGCGTTGGCCACGTGTCGAAATCTTCTCCGGCGCGAGCATAAGAGCGCAGTGCAGGAACCGGGCGGGGCGTTCTTGGGAACGCAGCAGACCGCGACCAGCATGTGAGTTGAAACGCGGAAAGATAATGTTAACCGCGGATGGACACGGATGGACACGGACGGACCCAGCGCGGCAAACCGCGGCCAAGGGAAACCCTCACCCCGTCCCTCTCCCATCCGATGGGAGAGGGTGGCCGGAGGCCGGGTGAGGGTTTTTTGTTCAGTCCTTGGGCGTTGGTTGTTATGTTCAAAGACAATTGTTGGGGACGAGCCGTCCCCACCCCTCCGTCGGACGTCAACCGTCAGTTGACACAGCCAGAGACCACACGCATGCTCATCCACGAAAATGGTTGAGCAGACAGTCCAAATCGTTTCCAACGACCTTGACTCCGATCTTTACTACCGCCTAGTCGCGCGTGGAACACAAATCGCCCCGCTGGTCCAGCCAGGGCAGTTTGCGCACCTGAGAATCCTGCCGATGAAGGAAGCCTTGCTGCGCCGGCCATTCTCGGTTTTCCAGGTGCTCGGGGACACCTTTTCCATTCTTTACAAAGTTGTGGGCAAAGGCACTTCGCATTTGTCCCGCATGCGGCCCGGCGAAGAGCTCAGCGCAATAGGACCGCTGGGGCACGGCTTCACCGTTCCGCAACCCGGGGCCGAAACACCGCTGCTCGTCGCCGGCGGTTATGGAATGGCGGCGCTCTACCTGCTCGCGCAGCGGTCGCCCCAAAAGGGCATCGTGTTCGTCGGCGGCCGCCGGCAAGTGGACATTTTGTGCGAAAAGGAATTTCAGGCGCTCGGCTGGGATGTGCGCGTGGCGACCGAAGATGGCAGCCGGGGCGAAAAAGCGCTCATCACCCAGCCGCTGACCGATGAGCTGCGCCGCGACCGGAGAGCTCGCGAAGTTTTTGCCTGCGGCCCCACACCCATGCTGAAAGCCGTGGCAAGAATCGCCGACCAATACAACGTCCCGGCGGAGCTTTCGATGGACGAGCATATGTGCTGCGGTGTGGGCGTTTGTCTGACCTGCGTCCTGCCGGTCAAAACCAACGGCGCCTGGGAGTACCAGCGCGCGTGCACCGAAGGACCCGTCTTTGATTCCCGCCAAATCCTATGGGAGCCTCCGCCGTGAATCTTTCAGTCCAACTTGGAAAGTTGAAGCTCCAGAATCCGGTCATGGTGGCGTCGGGCACGTTCGGCTATGGCGCGGAATACTCCGGGCTCGTTGACCTCAACCAACTCGGCGCGGTCGTGGTCAAAGGCATTCGACTCGGCCCGGTTCGCGGCAACCCGACACCCCGCACCGTCGAAGTCAGCAGCGGGCTCATCAATGCCATCGGCTTGCAGGGACCGGGCGTCGACGGGTTTATTGAAAAGTACTGGCCGTTCCTCAAAACCCTCCAGGTGCCGACGATCATCAATATCTGGGGAACGACCGTTGAGGAGTACAGTGAAGCGGCGCGGCGCTTTGACGCGTTGGGAGGAGTCGGCGCCCTCGAACTGAATGTTTCCTGCCCGAATATCAAGAAGGGAGGCGCGCAGTTTGGAACCGATCTTCAATTGCTGGCCCAGGTCGTTTCGGCCTGCCGCAAGGCAACCGCTTTGCCCCTGATCACCAAGATGAGCCCCAACGTGGTCAGCGTCGGCCCTTTTGCCCGCGTCGCGGAGGAATCCGGCAGCGACGCCCTGTCTATCATGAACAGCTACCCGGCGATGGCGATTGATATCGAAACGCGCCGACCCAGGCTGGGGAACGTCACCGGCGGCCTCACCGGCCCCTGCATCAAACCCATTGCGATCAAATTGGTCTGGGAAGCCGCCAAAGCCGTCAAGATTCCCATCATCGGCATGGGAGGCATTCAGAACGCTTCGGATGCCATTGAATTCATGATCGCCGGGGCGACGGCAGTGGCGGTGGGGACTGCGAATTTTTACGAACCTCAAACGGCGGTGCAGGTGATTGCCGGGATTGCCGAGTATCTCAAGCGCCACGAAATCGACGACATTGCGGAACTCACCGGCACGGTTCAGATCGGGAGCGATTGATCTCCTCCGGGGTGTGTATATTTAAGTGTGATTCCCCGCTTGACCGTTGGGCTCACGAGGGATATACGGGGGCTAGTCAGATTGGATTAAACCTAACCATTCCTATAAAAGCTATGACCCTGACAAAGCGAGATTTGGTTACACGGATCAGCAATGAATCGGGTCTGGTCCAGCAGCAGGTGCTCGACGTCGTCCAAAAAACCCTGGACTATATTGCCGAAGCATTGGCCAAGGGCGACAAGGTGGAATTGCGCAACTTTGGTGTGTTCGAAGTCAAGATCCGCAAAGCGCGCATCGGGCGCAATCCGAATTCTCCCGAGACCGATGTGCCGATTCCGGAGCGCTCGGTGGTGAAGTTCAAACCTGGCAAAGAAATGCGCGCGGAGGTGCTGAAAATCAGCCCTAATCCTGCACCCCAGGCACCCCAGCTTTAGTCCATCGGTGCTTCACAATCGAATGGAGTCTGCGCGAATACAACGCAGGCCTCACCCCGTCCCTCTCTCATACCCACTCCCGAACCCTCACCCGCCCTGCGGGCACCCTCTCCCATCCGATGGGAGAGGGATGGGGTGAGGGTGCCCCACATGTCTGCCGTAGCTTTAGCGAAGGCGGAAGGACGGGTGAGGGTTGGGCTTTGAATCGGGGAATTTGAAGCCAGCACTGTTTTACAGCACACTAATTTTCTTTTGATTCCTTGCGGCGGCGCAATCGTTCCTCGAGCGACCCCGACTCCTGCCTGGCTGGCAATCCGCAAACCTCCCGCCACCGGTTCCGGCAATCTCCAAGACCAGATCGAAACAGGAACTCCAGGTCTATTGAGTCGGCGGTCTGGCCGTCGCTGCCCGCGCAGTTTTCCTGGGAGAGGACGTTGGCGACATGAACCGCCGCCAGAAGCGAAAATCCGGTTTCTGTGGATTGTCGTGGTGCGTGATGGCATGCGATGGCTTCAAGGATCGGCAGCGGCAAGCTCCAGGTCGCCAGCAGGCATGCGCCCACTTCCGCATGTGTCGTCCCCAATACCAACCGCTCGGCCTCCAATTGCGAAATGTTCTTGCTCTCCCGCATCCGCTGCACGGTCTCGTACATCTCAGGAACATTGCCTGCCAACACCAATTTCCCCAAATCATGCAACAGACCCGCGGTAAAAGTCGTCTCCGCGATCTTCGCATCCCTGGTTTCCGCAAATGCAATCGCCCGCGCAAGCATCGCCACTTCCAGGCTGTGCGCTCAGATCGGGTCGGGAGCGAACCCCTGACATTTAGCGTCCCCATACTGCGAAAACACACCCGCCAGCAAAATCAATGACCGGATCCGTTCCGTCCCCATCACCATGACGGCTTCGGCTGTGTCCGTCACCTGCTGCGCGACGCCAAAAAAAGCCGAGTTCACCACCTGCAAAATCTTCGCGGACATCACCGGATCCTGCGAGATCAGGAGGTTTGAATCGAGGCGTTGGGCGATTGCAGCTGTTCGGTAACCTGGGCGTGCAGTTTGGGGGCGATCGGCAGTTTTCGGATCAGCGGCACGAGCTTCTTCAGCGCCGGATCCGATAGCCAGGACCGAAGCCGGGCGATCCTTTTCAGGTTCATCGCCAATGCCGCGGCATCAGCGTCGAAGCCAATCGGGGTCATACCCGTCCGGTTCCATTGCGCCACAGTAGTCCGGTCGGAAGTATCGCAACGCACCAGGCAGATCATCTTGCGCAGCTTCTTGAACATTTATCCACTTCTCTTTTCAGGAGTCGCCTTCTACATTCGGCGCTGACTTTATGGAACGATTGCCCGGCTTTCGCGATTTTTATCCTGAACCGCTGCCCAACACTGATGTGTGGAGCGCCGATGCGCGCCAATATATATTCGGCAAATGGCGCGAGATCGCCCGGCGTTACGGGTTTCGCGAATACGACGGCCCTCCCGTCGAGCCGCTTGAACTTTTCACGACAAAGAGCGGCGAGGAAATCGTCGGGCAGCTCTATAATTTTCGCGACAAAGGCGGGCGCGAGGTCTCGCTCCGCCCGGAAATGACTCCCACGCTGGCCCGCATGGCGGCGGCGCATGAACGCAATTATAAAAAACCCATGAAATGGTTCGCCGTGCCACAACTGTTCCGCTACGAAAAACAGCAGGCCGGACGCAAACGCGAACACTTTCAATTCAATGCCGACATCATTGGCGAAGCGGACCCCGCCGCGGATGCGGAACTGATCGCCCTGCTCATCGATACCCTGCGCTCCTTCGGCTTGACCGGGAATGATTTCATGGTCCGGCTCAGCAGCCGCAATGCATGGCAGGAGTTTTACAGGCAGCGCGTTCCGGACGCCGCCCGGGAGAATGAATTTTTTCAAATCATCGACAAACTCGAGCGCACGGCGCCGGAAGAGAGCGAAAAAAAGTTTTCAGCGCTCGGCTTTTCGCTTCAGGAAATCCAGAGTTTCATCCAGAACGGCGCGCCCACTGCCGAATTGTCCGCGATCCTGGACAACCTGGGCGCGCGCGGATTGGGAGACTGCGTGAAAGTGGATTATCACATCATTCGCGGCCTGGCGTATTACACCGGGCCTGTGTTCGAGGCGTTTGATCGGACGGGAGAAATGCGCGCGATCGCGGGAGGAGGGCGCTACGACAAGCTGGTCAAGCTCATCAGCGGTGGCAAAGTGGATTTGCCGGCGCTGGGCTTTGGGATGGGAGATGTGGTGTTGCTGGACCTGCTGCAGGCCCGCGGGCTGCTGCCGAAATTCTCACCGGCCGTGGACGTCTTTTGCCTGGTCGAAAACGAATCCGCGCGGGCTGGCTCGCTCAAGCTGATTGAAGATCTGCGCTTTTCGGGTCTTGCGGTGGAGTATTCTCTTACACCCATGAAGCCGGACAAACAGTTCAAACGGGCGCAGGATTTAAACGCGGCATTCACTGTGAAAGTGGAATCCGATTCCAGTGTGCGGCTGAGAAACTTGAAGACCCGCGAGGAACGGGTGGCGGCGGCGGCGGAGATTATCCCGCTGATTGCGCCCAAATAGAATTGCCGGCGTTCCTGGGTAGCGCCATCGCTGATGCGATGGGGCTGCGCTGTGCTGGCGCGCGAATGAACGCCCCGGCAGAGACGAACGCGAAGCATGTGGAGTGCGCCGTCTTTAGCGGCGCTGAAGCGCACGCATTCCATGTGCTGGCGCGCTCCCGGAGGCGTCAGACGCTCTGAGCCGGGGCTTGCGCAGCCGAGGCGGCGCGAGCTCCCTTTTCCTTCACCAGGGTGGCGCCCCTGCCCAATCGCTTGCGCAAGTACGTCAGCTTGGCGCGCCGGACCGATCCCTGGCGCTCCACTTCCACTTTGTCCACCCGCGGCGAATGCAGAGGGAACACGCGCTCCACTCCTTCACCGTAGCTGATCCGGCGAACGGTGAACGTCTCGTTCAAACCCCGTCCACGCTTGCCAATCACAACTCCGGAGAAAATCTGGATGCGTTCCTTCTCGCCCTCAACCACCCGGGTATGCACCCGGACCGAGTCGCCGACGGCAAACTCCGCCTTTTCCTTGCGAAACTGCTCCGATTCAATTTTTTCAAGTAATGCCTGGTTCATAAAATATCCGGTCTTCGTTCTTTCGTCCGCAGCGTGGCTTGCTCAGCCCGCCAACGCGTAATCTCCGCGTGGTTTCCCGACAAAAGCACCTCTGGCACTTTCATCCCGCGAAATTCCGATGGGCGGGTGTACTGCGGATACTCGAGCAACCCCTGACTGAACGATTCCTCATTCACACTCTCGTCATCCCCCAGCACCCCCGGCAACAATCTCGTCACCGCGTCGATCACCACCATCGCCGGCAACGCGCCGTTCGTCAGCACATAATCGCCGATCGACAGCTCGTCATCGGCCAGTTGCTCGCGCACACGCTCATCAAAGCCTTCATAATGCCCGACAATCAACAGCAGATCATCCACTGCCGCCAGTTCCCGGGCAATCGCCTGCCGAAACGGCCGGCCCGAAGGCGATAACAGGATCACGCGGGTTTTTTCCCGCGCGAGCGCTTCCACCGCTTCAAAGATCGGCTCGGGCTTTAATAACATGCCCGGGCCGCCGCCAAACGGACGATCATCGACCGTCTTGTGCCGGTCATGGGCGAAATCCCGCAAATTATGGATCTTCAGATCCAGCAGACCCGCCTCGCGAGCCCGCTTAATGATGCTCTCGTCCAGCGGCCCCGCGAACATCCCGGGAAACAACGTGAGCACGTCAATTCTCATGGCGCCGCCCGAAATTCATGGAACGGGCTGAAGCTCGGATCGGCTTCCTGCTGGATCCCGGATTCCCGGCTATGCCCGGGCCGGGGGTTTTTCTTCGACAATTTCCAGCGTGCAACGCATGCCTTTCCTGGCGCTGCCAGCCAGCAGCAGCGAGCGAATGGCATTGATCGTCATCCCCTGCCTGCCGATCACTTTGCCAATGTCCTGGGAATGCAAGCGCATTTCGTAAATCGTCGTGCCTTCGCGCTCCACCGGGGTAATGGTCACCGCGTCCGGATATTGCACCAGCCCTTTAACGACATACTCGAGAAAGGCCTGCATAAGAGCGCTAAACAGCCGCTGCGGCCGCTTTGTCTGCTTTCTTGATGAAGCTCGCAACCGTTTCGCTGGGCTGTGCCCCTTTGCTGATCCAGTACTTGGCCCGGTCCAGCTTCAGGGTAAAATTATCGTTCGCCTTCAAAGGCTGATACGTCCCCAGCTCTTCAATAAACTTCCCGTCCCGCGGGCTGCGGCTATCGGTCACAACAATGCGAAATACGGGCGTGTTTTTCGTCCCCACCCGTTTCATGCGAATTTTAACTGCCATAAATTAATTTACTCGTCAGTGGCTGCGCCTCAATATGCGCTTTCCTTAAGGATGCCCCAAAAGGAGCGGAGAGCCTAGTCTCGGTCCCGGGGCTTGGCAAGCGCGGATTTTTGGTTTGCGCCAGAGGCGCATTTCACTTCTTTGGGTGGTCCCTCTTAATCCTAATCCTCATCTTAATCCTAATCTCCTTCGTGCATCCGGTAATCG
>DASRKU010000263.1:0-4320 GCA_035648815.1 Verrucomicrobiia bacterium
CCTTTCTGGCGGCCGAATCCCTTCACTTCGGTGACCGTCATGCCCTGGATCCCCAGTTCGTGCAGGGCATCCTTCACTTCGGTCAGCTTGAACGGTTTAATAATGGCTTCGATTTTCTTCATACACATCGATCAGTCGTTATAAGCGCTTTCACCGTGTTGAGTTAAATCCAAGCCGGAGTCCTCCTCTTCGACGGATACCCGCAAGCCGACCAGGGCGTCGACTACTTTCAGAATGAAGAATGTTGCCAGCGCGGCGAGGGCGGCGGTGAAGAGGAGGCCGCGAAGCTGGTTGAGCAATTGGGCGGAACCACCGGTCAGGGCCACCACTTTTCCGCTGGACATGAACGTGGTGGCAATCCCGGCATTGACGCTGGCGTCGGCAAACAATCCGAGGAGGATGAGGCCGGTGGCGCTGCCGACGGCGTGCACGCCGAAGACATCGAGGGAATCGTCATAGCCGAAGGCATTTTTGAGCCGAGTCACTGCGAAGTAGCAGACCACGCCGCCGACTGCCCCAATGAGAAATGCAACGGGGACGGTGACGAACCCGGAAGCCGGGGTGATGGTGGCCAGGCCGGCGACCATGCCGGAGGCGACGCCGAGCACGCTGGGTTTGCCTTTGAGGAACCATTCCGTGGCGGTCCACCCGAGCGCGGCGGCGGCGGCGGAGAAATGAGTTGCGGCGAAGGCGCTGCTGGCCAGCCCGCCGGCATTCACCGCGCTGCCCGCGTTGAATCCAAACCAGCCCACCCACAGCAACCCGGTGCCGATGAGGCTCAAGACGACATTATGCGGCGGCATGGGTTCGTGGGGAAACCCCGAGCGCTTGCCGAGCACCAGCGCGCAAACCAGGGCCGAAACTCCGGAGCTCACATGCACCACCGTTCCACCGGCAAAATCAAGCACCGGGAATCGGCCTCCCAACGCCCAGTTGAACAGACCGCCTTTGCCCCACACCATGTGGCACAGGGGAAAATAAACTACCGTGACCCAAAGGATCGTAAACAGGACGAAAGCTTTGAATTTGATGCGTTCGGCAATGGCGCCGCTGATCAGGGCCGGCGTGATGATCGCAAACATCATCTGGAACAGCATGAAGCTTTGTTGCGGAACCGTGGGCGCATAGTCCGGATTGGGGGCGCTGCCAACTCCGCGCAGCAGGAAGTGCTGGAACGGATTTCCGAAAAACGCGTTGCCATCGCCAAAAGCCATGCTGTAACCGTAGACCATCCAGATTGCGGAGATGATCGCCATCAGGATCATGCTGTGGCCCATGGTCGACAGCACGTTTTTGCTGCGGACTAACCCGCCGTAAAAAAGGACCAGCCCCGGCGCTGTCATCATCAGGACCAGGGCGGAGCTGACGAGAAGCCAGGCGTTATCGCCTGAACTCACGGCTGCAGCGGGAGGCGCGACCTGGGCGGCCTCCAGCCGCGCGATGCGCTCCTCCATCGTCTGTGCGGGAGGAGGAAGCGCGGCACTGCAGTTTGTTGAGGCGAGAAAGGATATCCAAACCAGCAGGACTGCTGCGAGGATCCTCTCCGATAATCGGAAGATCATTGGCACATTTTTTAAACCAGATCGCGAATCCCAGTCAACTTATCCTTGAAAAATTTTTGATGAATCCCCGGGGTACGACCGTCTCCGGTCGCAGCAACGTTCGCCCTCTTCCGGGCAATAGAAAACGCGAAGCGTGTGGAGTGCGTCGTCTTCAGCGGAGCTTTGGGTGGGAGCACGCGGCAGCGGGGGTTGCGCTGGACCTGGCCAAATCCAGAGCGGCGCTGAAGCGCGCGCACTCCATGTGCTGGCGCGAAAGATTTCACCCCGGAAATCGCCCCACGCCACCGCACTCAGTACCTTGCTGCGCCCGAGGCGGGCGCACTCCCACTATGAGTCCTCACCCGGAAACCCGAGCTGCCGCAAAGCTTCAAATAGAACGAGTGCGACGCAATTGGAAAGGTTCAGCGACCTTGCCTGCGGGTTGAACATCGGTATCCGCAGCCAATGGTTGCGATTGAATTCGAGCAATTGGGGAGGCAATCCGGCCGTTTCGCGCCCAAATACCAGGAATTCACCCGGCGCGAAGCAGGCGTCGGTGTACCGGCGGGGGCCGTTCGATTCAATAAACCATCGGCGCCTCTTCGGGGCCTGGATAGCCTGAGCCGATTCAAATTCCTTCCAGCTTTTCCATCGATGCCACTCGAGGAACTCCCAGTAATCCATTCCGGCGCGCTTGAGTTGGGCATCGTCGAGCTTGAAACCGAATGGCTCGACCAGGTGGAGGGTGGAATGCGTTGCGGCGCATAATCGTGCCACATTCCCCGTGTTCGGGGGGATTTCCGGTTCGACCAGGACAATATGCATGCCCCCTGTCATCGACTGGAGTCTCTGCGCGCCCGCGGCGGGTAAAGCACTTTCCAAAGCACCAGTCCATGCGCCGGGGCAGTCATGCCGGCGACACGGCGATCGCGCTTTCCCAGCATGTGTTTCAATTGGACCGCCGGAAACTTGCCAAGTCCGGCCTGGACGAGAGTGCCGGCAATGCCGCGGCACATTCGATACAGAAACCCATCGCCTTCAATCGTGATGGTAATCAAAGGCCCGTTCTTCGTGATGTCGCATCGGGTCAGGGTGCGGACCGTTGAATCCATCTTGTAGCCGTGATTGGCGGTGAAGGATTTAAAATCGTGTTTCCCGACAAAATAGACGGCCGCATCGCGCATGGTCTGGAGGTCCAATTTTCGAGGCACGTGCCAGGCCGTGTGCCGGATCAATGGATTCATTGCCGGGTGATTCCAGACGAGGTAGCGATATTGTTTTCCGGTGGCATCGAATCGAGCGTGGAAGTCGCTTTTGGCCGGGGAGGCCGAGAGCACCCGGATATCGGGTGGCAGCCAGGCATTCAAGGCCAAAGCCAGTTTGCGGGCTGTTATCCTGGAGTCGCGCGCCGGAATTTCGAAATGGGCAACCATGCCCATCGCGTGCACCCCGGTATCTGTTCGGCTTGAACTATGGAGCCGGGGTGTGGTCGGGAAGAGTTTGGCCAGGGCCCATTCCACCTTTTCCTGGACTCCCGTGCCGGTCTTTTGCACCTGCCAACCCTGGTAAGCTCCGCCGTCGTAAGCAATGATCAGTTTGAATTTCTGTTTATCCACCAACCGAATGAAAACACGTCACTTGTCCAGAGTCGAGGGTCGAAGGGGGCAAGTTGACGGGTCTAAGCAAATCAACCGGAATCACGCGAAGCCGCGAAGCCGCGAAGCTGGGAAAGCGGGGTAAACACCTCGCGAGCTCAGGCTGGGCGCAGCGCAGCCCTACCAGTATGTTCCCTTCGTCCACTCACCCAATTGGTTCACCCGTGGTCGCACGATCAGTTTTTTCTTTGAGCTTCGCGACTTCGCGGCTTCGCGTGAGTCATCGATTCTCTCGACTATCCAGAAAACTTTGGAGCAAAATGGCAGCGGCGGTCTTGTCGACTTTTTGTTTTCGATCCTGTCTGCGGACCCCGCCCTGGATTAAGAAGCGCTGGGCCTGCGCAGATGTCAGCCGTTCGTCCCAGGTCTGGATAGGCACCGCGATGGCGTCTCTGAGCGCGGCCACGAATTCCCGCACGCTCAATGCCGCCGGGCCGTAACTGCCATCCATGTTGCGAGGCATTCCAACCAGGATGAGGTGCACCTCTTTCTCGAGAATGATTTCCTTCAGCCTCACCAATACCTGCGCGAATGGCTTGGCGGGAATGAACTCCAGCGGCTGGGCAATCGTCTCCAACTCATCGCTCACAGCGACTCCGATGCGCCGGGTTCCGTGGTCAAGGGCAAGTATTCGCATAATAACATCCTAAACTGTCTTCAATGCCTTCGCGGCGGCTTGAACGGTTTTGTCGATATCGGCCTCCGTATGAGCCGTCGAGATGAAGCCCGATTCGAACTGTGACGGGGCGATGTAAACACCCTGGTCGAGCATCCCATGGAAGTATTTGCTGAACCGCTCACGATCGCTGTGCATTGCATCGGCCACGTTGTGCACCGGTTTGGCGGTGAAATAGGAACAGAACATGGATCCGCAACGGTTCAATTGCACCGGGACTCCCGCCGATTTGGCGGCATCGCGGAGGCCCGCCTCGAGTTGCGCCCCCAGGCGTTCGAGACGAGCATAGGCCTCTTCGCCGGCGGCGCGTTCTCCGGCATCGGCGCTCAATTCCTTCAAAGCCGCGATCCCCGCCGCCATCGCCAGCGGGTTCCCGCTCAGGGTCCCGGCCTGGTAAACCGGTCCGGTCGGGGCCAGGCAATCCATGATCTCCGCCCTGCCTCCGAAC